>JABBBF010000072.1 GCA_018607545.1 SAR92 clade bacterium
AGACCTGTAAAATCCCCTGCCATCTTGGTGGGGGATTTTTTTTGCCCTCAAAAAAACAACCCTTGCCCATATATAGTGATTTTTAACTATGACATCTATATTAGCGATTGAGACATCTACGCCCGCATGCTCGGTTGCTCTTCTTGTGGGCGATACAAGATTTTGCCGTTATTCCGAAGAGCCGCGTTCTCATACAAGGCTAATTATGGGAATGATCGATGAGGTTTTGTGCGAAGCTGGTACAACTGTCGATAGTCTGGATGCGCTTGCGGTTACTGTTGGTCCCGGCTCTTTTACGGGCTTGCGGATCGGTTTTTCCACCGTCCAGGGCCTGGCTTTTGGGGCAGATATTCCAGTTATTCCAGTCTCTACGCTCCGGGTAATGGCACAGACTTACAGGCGCTCAGCAAATTTAGATTCTTCTGATACTATTATGTCGGTATTGGATGCACGTATGGGCGAGTTAAATTGCGGTGCCTATCAGCTTGATAACAGTGGTTGTTTTGCAGCTGTCGTTGAAGATCAGTTACTCAGTAAAAATAATGCTCTGGAGCTCTACGAGAGCTTAAACCCCAGTGCTATTGTGGGCGATATTAATGCCTTATTTAATGACTCGGATGCTTCTGATGGGTTACATAAAGCTCTATATCCAGATGCTGTTGATCTGCTTGATATTGCTCTTACTAACTTTGCCAGTGGTGAGGCTGTGCCGGTCGATCAGGTAGACCTGGTTTATCTGCGCGGTACCGATGCCTGGAAAAAACATACACCCTTAAGGGCTGTTTAAATCAAGGACTATTTAAATTAGGTGCTAAATAAATTATGGATTATTTTCAAGCTGTTTGGTTAGCGGTTATTCAGGGTATTTCCGAATTTTTGCCAATCTCAAGTTCCGCCCATTTAATTTTGCCCTCAGAAATACTCGGCTGGCCTGATCAGGGCTTGGCCTTTGATGTGGCCGTTCATGTCGGCTCATTAATCGCCGTCATAATTTATTTTCGCAATGATATTGTCAGCCTTACTCAGGCCTGGCTGGACAGTGTGTTTGTTCGTCGCCACACCCCTGAAAGCAAACTCGCCTGGTTTATTATTTTAGGCACAGTGCCTGCTGGCCTTACCGGTTTGATACTTGGCGGACTGATTGAGCTACATCTGCGTTCCATGTCGGTGATCGCATTTACAACGATTTTCTTTGGCCTGTTATTAGCCTGGGCAGATATTCGCGGTAGAGGTGAGCGCGGCATCAATCAGTTTACCTGTAAGTCGGCTCTGGTTGTTGGTGGCGCCCAGATGCTTTCCTTGATTCCCGGAACCTCGCGTTCGGGAGTTACTATTACTGCTGCGCTGGCACTGGGTTTTGATCGTGAAACGGCGGCGCGCTTTTCTTTTCTCTTGGCAATTCCAATTATTATTCTTAGCGGCGGTTTAAAAGGTCTGGAATTAATCGGCGCCGAGTCGGTCGACTGGACTATGATTGCTATTGGCACCTTACTCTCGGGTATTACTGCCTATCTCTGTATCAAACTCTTTTTAAAAGTTATTCAACAGATTGGTATGTTGCCATTTGTTATTTATAGAATGTTGCTGGGTGCGCTGTTGATTTATCTTATCTGGCAGTAATTTAACCGGATATCTTTGGAAATCATTATGAGCAAACGTATCGCTTTTTTAGGACTTGGGGTGATGGGTTACCCCATGGCAGGCTGGCTTGCCAAGCAGGGCCACAGCGTTGTGGTCTTCAACCGCACTTCAGCGGTGGCTGAACGCTGGTTAAATGAATTTTCCGGTGCAGCTGCCGATAGTCCAGCCATTGCTGCAGCTGAGGCTGAAATCGTATTTTCCTGTCTTGGCGATGACAATGATGTTCGCGATGTGTTACTGGGTGATCAAGGTGCACTAAGGTATATGCAGTCCGGTGCGATACTGGTTGATCACACCACTACATCTGCGGGTCTCGCCAAACAGCTGGCTGCTGAGGCCGCTGCGCTGAACTGTGATTTTTTTGATGCACCAGTATCCGGTGGCCAGCAGGGCGCAGAGAGTGGGCAGCTAACGGTTATGTGTGGTGGCCGAGATGAGCAATTTAAGAAAATTGAACCTGTGATAGGCTGCTATGCAAAATCAGTGCAGTTGATGGGTGCTGTCGGTAGTGGTCAGCTCTGCAAAATGGTTAATCAGATTTGTATTGCTGGCTTGCTTCAGGGACTTGCCGAGGGGCTTAATTTTGCCAAACGTGCAGGCCTAGATTCCGAGCAGGTTGTCGAGGTTATTTCCAAGGGAGCCGCCCAGTCATGGCAGATGGACAATCGCTATAAGTCGATGTTGGCCGACAAGTACGATCACGGTTTTGCTGTGCAGTGGATGCGTAAGGATTTGGCCTTTGCCCTTAAAGAAGCAGAGAGAAATGGCAGTGAGTTGCCAGTAACCGCTTTAGTGGATAAATTTTATCATCAGGTACAGGAGATGGGCGGCAATCGTTGGGATACCTCAAGTTTGCTGGCTAGGCTTGAACATCCGGATAACCAAGCGCTCCATCAGACCCTAGACCAAACCATTGACAAAGGAATTAACAAATGACCGCAACACAGAGCAATAGAGAATTATTTAATTGCGAGCTGGGTGACTTTCTCGATCAGTCGCCAACACCATTTCACGCTGTATCCACAATGTCTGAAATGCTCACTGAAGCAGATTTTACTGCCCTTAGTGAAGCCGCAGACTGGGATCTACAGCAGGGCGGTAAATATTTTGTCACTCGCAATGGCTCATCCCTTATTGCCTTTGTTGTGGGGACCGATAGTCTTGCTGAAACCGGTATTCGTATGGCCGGTGCTCACACAGATAGCCCCTGCCTGATGGTTAAGCCGCAGCCGGAACTGTTGAATAACCAGTACTACCAGCTCGGTGTCGAGGTCTACGGTGGTGCCCTGTTAAATCCTTGGTTTGATCGTGATCTGTCTATTGCTGGCCGACTGATCTTCAGTGATAAAAATGGCCAGCTAAAACAAAAGCTGGTTAATTTCGACGAGCCTGTGGCGATGATCCCAAGCCTTGCTATCCATCTCGATCGCGAGGCAAATAGTGGCCGCACAGTTAATGCGCAGACTGATATTCCACCGATACTTATGCAGGCTAAAGAGAAGCAGGACTTCCAGCAATTGCTTCGCGAACGTTTCTTAAACCAGGGCGAGCAGGTTATGGACTATGAGCTGTGCTTCTATGATGTTCAGCAGGCCGCTACCCTGGGTCTGAAAAAAGAATTTTTCGCCTCGGCGCGACTGGATAATCTGCTCAGCTGTTTTGTTGCCACTAAAGCGCTGATCGAAGCGCAGACTGACAGCACTTCATTAATCGTCTGCAATGACCATGAAGAGGTTGGCAGTATCTCCTCTGTAGGTGCCGATGGGCCATTTCTGGAGTCTGTTGTTGAACGCCTGTGCCAGCGTGATAGCGAAGCTGCCAATAAGTCCAGGATTCTGGGTAATTCCCTGTTGATCTCCTGTGATAATGCCCATGCAGTGCATCCAAATTTTGCCAGTAAGCATGATAAGGGACACAGCCCGCTGCTCAATGGCGGCCCGGTGATTAAAGTCAATGTAAAGCAGCGCTATGCCACCAATGGCGTGACTGCCAGTCTGTTTAAACAGATCTGCGCAGCGGTGGATGTGCCAGTCCAGACTTTTGTCTCGCGCAGCGATCTGGGTTGTGGCAGCACCATTGGTCCTATGACTTCGGCCAAGCTGGGTGTTCCAACTCTTGATGTAGGGATTTCCCAGTTGGCCATGCACTCCTGTCGTGAAGTGACTGGGTCTGAAGATCCGCAACGATTAACAGCAGTGTTAACGCATTTCTTTAATCTGCCTGGAAAGCTGCAGGTTGAGTTAGAGAGTGACTAGAGTGGAATAGAGCGACCAAGCTTTAACTGCGTCTCTATGCAAGATAGATTATCATAGCCGGATAAAACCAGAATTAGACTGGATTAGATTGAATTAAGAGTTAATAGAATCATTATGAGTAAGCTGCGCGTTTTAACCGGTATAACAACTTCAGGAGCTCCCCATTTAGGCAACTATGTGGGCGCCATTCGCCCCGCGATTGAAGCCAGTCGCAGTGGCGACTTCGAATCCTTTTTCTTCTTGGCCGACTATCACGCGTTGATCAAGGCTCAGGATCCAGATTTAGTGCATAGATCCACCCTTGAGATTGCCGCCGCCTGGTTGGCGCTGGGTCTGGATCCAGACAAAGTGACTTTCTATCGCCAGTCGGATATTCCCGAGATTACCGAATTGACCTGGTTTCTCACCTGTATGACGGCCAAGGGTTTAATGAACCGCGCCCATGCCTATAAAGCTTCGGTAAAGGCCAATGAAGAGGCCGGTGAGGATGCTGACTTCGGTATCAATATGGGGCTGTTTAGCTACCCGATACTAATGGCGGCAGATATTCTTATGTTTAACGCCCATAAGATTCCTGTGGGTAAAGACCAGATACAGCATGTAGAAATGGCGCGCGATGTGGCCGGGCGATTCAATCACCACTATGGCGAACACTTTGTCCTGCCCACGGCGGTAGTCGATGACAAGGTTGCTGTTCTCCAGGGGCTGGATGGGCGCAAGATGAGTAAAAGCTACGGCAATACCATTCCGCTGTTTTTAACTGCCAAGAAGCTCAAGAAGCATATCAATAAGATCAAAACCAATCTGCTCGAGCCAGGTGAACCAAAAGATCCTGATACCTCAGCGGTATTCCAGATTTGGAAAGCCTTTGCCACTGAACAGCAGACGGCTCAAATGCGTGAAGAGTTTGCCAACGGTATTGCCTGGGGCGAGGCTAAAAAACGCCTGTTTGAGCTTGTCGATGGCCAGCTGGCCGAAGCCCGTGAGCGCTACGAAGTATTGATGGAAAACCCTGAGCAGGTTGAACAGATTTTGCAAAAGGGTGCTGAGAAGGCGCGTAAAGAGAGCAGTGTGTTGCTGGCAAAACTTCGCCATGCGGTGGGAATACGCCCCTTGGCATAAGCCTTAAAAAATATCCAGCTATTGCTAATGAGAATTGCACAATAGCGCGCTATAATGCCGCCGAATTTATTGATATCACGTTTTTACCGGAGATGACCTTTGATGAATACAATCATTAGCAGTCGATTGAAAAATTTTCTATTGATCACTTTAGCCAGTGCACTCTTATTGGGTTGTGGCTCCAGTGATGAAGCCCTGGAACTAACTGCAAACCAAGAGCAGCAGGTTGCTGAGCGTATTGCGCCAGAGGGTCATGTGTCTATGGCTGGTCAGGTTGCTTCTGTTTCTTCTGCCGCCAGTGCAGGCGCTGCTCGTTCAGGCTCAGATATCTATGCCAGCAACTGCATCGCCTGTCACAGTTCAGGTGTTGCCGGTGCGCCAATTCTTGGTGATGTGGCGGCCTGGACTGCCCGTTTAACTAAGGGTGTTGAGACGGTTTACACTAATGCTATCAATGGTATTGGTGCTATGCCCGCTCGCGGAACCTGCATGGATTGTAGCGATGATGAAGTGATTGCTGCTATTGACCATATTCTTGATAACAGCAAGTAAGTGGTTTTTGAATATCAAGCCCGCCTTTTCAGGCGGGCTTTTTTTTGTATGGAATAAAATGATAAAAAAGCTATTAATGCCAGCCTAATATTATTCAGCAGTAACCGTCTCTAACTGCGGGCCGGCATCCACTATCTCCTGTGAGGGTGCAAAGCTGATAATATTCTCAATAAACAATTTCGCCAGTTTGGCGGCCTGTTCATCATAAGCTTCTTTGCTGTCCCAGGCATTGCGTGGATTGAGGTACTTGTTGTCGACACCGGCAATTGCCAGGGGCACGTCGAGGTTTAGCATATCCAGGTGCTCTGTGGCACAGCCCTCCAGTGAACCATTGGTGATAGCGGTTACCACAGCTCGGGTAACCGGAATTGGGAAACGATGTCCCTTGCCGCCAATACCCCCAGAGCCGCCAGTCCAGCCGGTATTGACCAGATAGACCTTAGAGCCAAACTCTTCGATCCGACGCATCAATAGTTCTGCGTAGACACTGGCTGGGCGCGGCATAAACGGTGCGCCAAAACAGGTTGAAAAGGTTGGATGAATTCCCGCCTCAGCACCTACCTCAGTGGAGCCAACCCGCGCGGTGTAGCCACTCAGGAAATGGTAGGCCGCCGCTTCCTTGCTGAGCAGTGATACTGGTGGCAGTACACCGGTTACATCACAGGTGAGGAAAATAATATTCTTTGGCTCGCCGGACTGATTCTCAAGGCAGCGTTTCTCGACATGTTCAAGAGGGTAGCTGCAGCGACCATTTTCGGTAAGTGAGGTATCGCAGTAATCAGCAGTGCGCTGATTGTCAGAGATAATGACGTTCTCAATGATGGCACCAAAGCGAATAGCGTCCCATATCACCGGTTCATTCTTCTGGCTCAAGTCGATGGTCTTGGCATAACAGCCACCCTCGATATTAAACACCGTGCCCTTAGCCCAGCCGTGTTCATCATCGCCAATCAGGTAGCGATCAGGATCTGCAGAGAGAGTGGTTTTACCAGTGCCTGAGAGACCAAAGAAAAGTGCTGTATCACCATCTTCACCCACATTGGAGGCGCAGTGCATTGGCATAACATCCTGCTCTGGCAAGAGAAAGTTTTGCACTGAGAACATAGCTTTTTTCATTTCACCGGCATAGCGCATTCCGGCAAGCAGGACTCTGCGCTGTGCAAAGTTGATAATCACTGCGCCGTCACTGTTGGTTCCATCCCGCTGAGGATCGCAGACAAAGTTTGCTGCGTGAAGTATTTCCCAGTTCTGGTTACCGGATGGATTGTAATTGTCTGTACGAATAAACATATTATGAGCAAACAGAGCGTGCCAGGCAGTCTCGGTGGTGACTTTGACAGGGATAAAATGTTGCAAATCCTGACCCACATGCAGGTGTGAGACAAAGCGCTCTTTGTCAGCAATATAAGCAGCGACACGTTCCCAGAGAGCATCAAATTTTGTGGCATCAAAGGGTCGGTTGACAGAGCCCCAATCAATTGAATCGCAGGAGCTGGGCTCGTGAACAATAAATCGATCAGCTGGTGATCTGCCGGTGCGTTTGCCGGTGATGGCTAAAAATGCACCTGTATCTGCGAGATGTCCCTCGCCGCGCATAATGGCTTTTTCAACAAGCTCGGCTGAGCTGGAATTGGTGTGGACTACTGCTTCGGTCATTTTCTTCCTCTCTTCCTAAGG
>JABBBF010000085.1 GCA_018607545.1 SAR92 clade bacterium
TTCAGCAGCTAAAAGTTTTTATTCACGAGCTCGAAGTGGGAATGTTTGTTTCCGCTCTGGATAAGCCCTGGGCTGAAACGCCATTTCCGATTCAGGGGTTTATGATTAAGAGCATCGCCGATGCCTCAAGAGTTAAAGCCTACTGTGATTATGTCTATATAGATGTTGCCAAAGGGGCATCGCCCCTCGACCTGAAGACCGCAGCTCCGGCGAACACAGCCTATAGAAATGATCGCTCATCAGTGATTGTTGGCAGCAACAACATCAGAAATCAGTCTATAAAAAATAACTACAACTCTTTACCTCGCAGTTTTGTAGTAAAACCTTATATTTACAATAAAACTGTTGAGTTGGCTAAAGAGATACCAGCGGCGCGCCGGGTGATGAATAACCTGGTGGGATGTTTGAGTGTGGCGACACGCCAAATCACCAGGGGCGGCAATTTCAATCTCGATCAGCTGCAGGAGACCGTCGACGATATGGTGGATAGTGTAGTGCGCTGTCCCGACGCCTTTACCTGGCTGTTGCGCCTGCGCGCCAAAGATCCCCACACCCACGACCACAGTATTCGCTCTTCTCTCTGGGCCACTCAGTTTGCCCGTCATATAGGTCTGGATATAGACCAGTTAAAAGATATATGTCTGGCGACTCTGCTCAAGGATGTCGGCAAAGCTAGTATGGATCGAGCGCTGTTGCGCAAAGTGAATAGAAGTGCCGAGGAAGAGGCCGAATACCGCAATTTTGTCAGCGCCAGTGTCGAGAATCTCAAACAGTCAGATTTTGATAATCGGCGAGTGCTGAATATTATTAAATTTCACTGTGAACGCTATGATGGCAGTGGGTTTCCAAAGGGTTGTTCTGGGAAACGCATTCCTTTCCTGGCCGCAATCGCTGGAATTGCATCAGAATTTGACCGCCTGTGTAATCCACGGGAAGTCGCCGAGACTCTCACGCCATCCAAAGCAACCGGCAGACTTTACGAGCTTCGTGGCCAGGCTTTTGCTGAAGATCTGGTGATTGAATTTATCCGGTCAGTGGGACTCTACCCGGCCGGAACAGTGGTTGAATTATCCACCGGCGATGTCGGTATGGTTGTCGAACAAAACCCCAAATCACGACTTTCACCCAGAGTGGCCGTGTTTGAGAAAGAGGAAAATAGTGCTGGGGAGCCGAACTATATTTTTGTCGATCTGAAGAATGAAGAGAAAGCCCGTACTCAGCTGCGTAACTTTGGCGCTCGCCGAGCCTTTGAGGTAAACAAACTGGCGATTAGCAAAGATATTGACCCAGAGAAATTAAATATTGATGATCAGTTGTTGAATCGACTGATAGCCAAGCCCTTTGACAGCCCAATGTCTGGACTGCCGGCAATGGATAGGTCGAAGGTAGTATCAAGTCGCGGCTTTCTCTCCGCCCTTAAACAGCGGCTTTCTCTCTAACCCTCTAGCTATTAAAAACCGCAATCCTTTCGCCCATCTGAACATCAGCCTGAGGCATCAATGAATCCTGCCAGCGAATCCTGTCCTCCGGGAATAACAGAATAACGGTAGAGCCAAATTTAAAGCGGCCAATCTCATCACCTTTTTTGTAACTCAGATCGCGATTGGAAAAGTCAGTCTCTCTTATGGCGCCACGTCCCGGTGTTTCAAAGCCACCCCAGACAGTTTCAATGCCAGCCACCAGCATCGCGCCAACAAAAACCACCACAAAGTTGCCGCTCTCCGATTCAAACTCACAGACCAGTCGCTCATTGCGGGCAAATAAATTGGGCAGCGCCTGCGCGGTTTGATCATTGACCGAAAATAGATCGCCGGGAATATAGCGGGTACTCAATAACTTGCCAGCAGCAGGTATATGCACGCGGTGATAGTCGCGAGGTGAAAGATAGATAGTGGCGAAACTGCCATTTTCATAGCGCTTCGCCTGTTGCGAATTACCCAGGAGACGTCTGGCTGAATAGTCGCTGCCTTTAGCCTGAATAATTTTTTGATGATTGATGGGGCCGGCCTGGCTAACTGTCCCATCAGCGGGAGAGACAACCGCTTGGTTATCGCTATCTATGGGACGAGCACCTTCTTTTAAGGCGCGGGTAAAGAAGCTGTTAAAGCTCTTATAGTCATTAATATCACTGCTCTCTGCCTCATCAATATTGATATCGAATGAAGCGATTGCACGCTTGATTAAGGCATTTTTTAGCCAGACTGTTTGCGACTCCGCAGCCTTGGCGATAAGTCTGGAAAGGGCGTGTTTTGGTAACAGTCGCTGCAGTGCGACAAATAATTCTGCACGATGATTCATAGTTTGTAGCTCTAATATTTAAATTATATGGCTTAGTCGCCAAGTTCAACCGCTGTGGAGTCAAGATTTCCCCATTCAGCCCAGGATCCGTCGTAGGCACTGATATTTGTGTAGCCGAGAATACGTGCAGCCATATAGGTAAATGCCGAGCGGTGATGGCTCTGGCAATGAGTGGTTATTACTTTATCCTGAGTCAACCCGGCAGCATCGAGAATAGCCTGGGCATCCTCGCGCAGACGTAGATTGCGCTGCTGGTCCATCAGGCTGGTCCACTCAATATTGATTGCGCCGGGAATATGGCCGCCGCGGGCCGAGCGAACCATATCGCCACGGTACTCAGCGGGACTGCGAGCATCCCAGACCGAAAAATTGGTATCTTCAAGCTTGCTGTTAATCCCATCTACATCAATGCGCACTTCCGGATTGGCCAGTTTGGCTTCAATACTTTGGCTGGCCGGCTGGTTTGCTTCACTCTGGGTCGGAAAACCCTCTTTAACCCAGGAGACAATACCGCCATTGAGGTATGACCAGTTGCTGTAGCCAAGCAAATCCAATGTCCAGGCCATACGGCCAGCCCAGCCACCGCCCTCGTCATCGTAAACCACCACGTGGGTCTCTGCACTGATACCCAGATAGCTAATAATTTTACTCAGCTGTTCCACAGAGGGCAGTTTGCCTGGGGTGGGCGCTGTACCCGCCATCAATAGGCTGCCTGATAAATGCACAGCGCCGGGAACATGTTTCTGTTGATAGAGTGCCGGATTACACAGATCGATAATCAGTAAATTATCCTGATCAAGCATGGTTTCGAGTTCGCTGGGCTCTAGCAGGCGGGGAATAGGATTAGTCATTTTGTCAGTCACAGGGCTTTTTAAAAGGGCCATTTATAGCGAAGAGAGTTTAACATTATTTCTCATACTGGCTGGCAAGGATATTGCGGTAATTCTGCAACCGAACATCGAGTATTTTACCTTCCTGGGCAGCTTCAAGCAGCGCACAGTTGAGCTCAGTCTTATGTTTGCAGTCGCGAAATTTGCACCGGCCAAGAAAGGGCCTGAATTCGATAAAGCCATCAATAATCTGCTCGTCGCTTAAATTGGTAACCGCAAATTCGCGAATACCCGGAGAGTCAATCAGATGGCCGCCATTCTTAAGATGAAAGAGCCTTGAGGCCGTGGTGGTATGGGTGCCCTTGTCAGTACCCTCAGAGAGTGCGCCGACAAGAATATTGGCATCCGGCTGCAACTGATTGATCAGCGAGGATTTCCCGACACCAGATTGACCAACAAAAATTGAAGTATGGGCTGCTAAATAGTCTTTTAGCTGATCTATCCCGGCACCAGTCTTTACCGATACTTTAAGCACCTCATAGCCAACTTTTTGGTAATCGGTGATTAGCTGCTCAATATAGGAGTGCTCACCGCCATCGAGCATATCGATTTTATTGACGATTAACACCGGCTGAATATTCTGTGCTTCGGAGGCGATCAGGTAGCGATCAATAAGGTTGCTGTAAGCGGTTGGCCTGGCGGCAAACACAATGGCGATGCGATCCACATTGGCCGCCACAGGACGCAGCTTGCCATAGGGATCTGGGCGCAGTAGCTCAGAGTTGCGCGGCTCGCGGGCGACAATCACGCCATTGGGCTCTGCGTGACGCCAGATTACCGTATCCCCGGTGACCAGTGGTTCCAGATTGGCACGGATATGGCAGCGGTAAATTTTATTCTTATAACTGCCTTCCAGACCCTCAATATCAATCTGTGCGCCAAAGTTAGTGACAACCGTGCCGCGCACCTCCGGGCCGAGCTGAGTCAGATTCTCCAGCTCATCATCACTGATGGTATTTTTAAGCATGGCTCGCTCACGACGACGCTCCTGAATTGACTGGATGCGGTTTTTTTGTCGTAGACTGAGATTGCGTTTGGCCATTCATGCTCTCTTTTACTGTTCTATAAACACCATATCGAATAACGTCTCTGGCGTTCTGGATCGCAAGGATATAGCATATCTGGCTGAAGTAACATTTTGCTAACCCTGACTTGTCTTTTCACGGAAATTTTAAATGACCAAATCTATTCAAAACCCGGATCCAATGAACCTGATCTGGATCGACTTAGAGATGACAGGTCTCAGTCCCGAGCGCGATCGCATTATCGAGATTGCCACAGTGGTAACCGATAAAGAGCTCAATATTCTCGCCGAGGGCCCCGTGTTGGCCGTCCATCAGTCGGATCAGCTGCTAGAGGGTATGGATGAGTGGAATACCCGCCAGCACGGCGGTTCCGGGCTTACCGAGCGGGTTCGCCAGAGCACCACCACTGAAGCTGAAGCAGCAGCGGCGACTATCGACTTTTTAAGTCAGTGGGTGCCGGCGGAAAAATCGCCCATGTGCGGCAATTCAATCTGTCAGGATCGACGCTTTCTGGCCAACTATATGCCCGAGCTGGAAACCTTTTTCCACTATCGAAACCTGGATGTCAGCACCCTTAAAGAGCTGGTGCAGCGCTGGAAGCCTGAGTTGTCCCATGGTTTTAAGAAGCGCGGCAGTCATCTGGCCATGGATGATATTCACGACTCTATTCGCGAACTGGTTTATTACCGGGAAGTGTTTATTCGTCTGTAGGTATTTCTTCGGCAGTAGCAAACTTGCGTTGCTGTTCTTGCAGCGCCCATTCAACATGTTCACGAACCAGCGCTGATGGATCATCAGCTCGCTGTTGCAAGGCGTTGATAATTCGCTCTGATGGTGGCGCATTGCCGAGACCCACCGAGAGATTGCGCAACCAGCGCTGGAAGCCAATACGTCGAATAGGCGAGCCTTCGGTTTTCTGCTTGAACTCATCTTCAGTCCACTCAAAGAGAGTCACCAAATCGGAATTATCCAGATTGTGCCGCGGGCTAAAATCGATTTCCTGAGTCTTTGACGAATAGCGATTCCAGGGGCAGATTATCTGGCAGTCATCGCAGCCAAATACGCGATTGCCCATTAATGGCCGCAACTCCTCAGGAATCGGCTCCTGACTTTCGATGGTCAGGTAGGAGATGCATTTGCGCGCATCCAGAACATAGGGTTCCGGGAAAGCATCAGTCGGGCAGACTTTTAAGCAGGCGCGACAGTTGCCGCACTTATCGGTCTGCTGGTTATCATCAACCGGCAACTTCAGCGAGATATAAATCTCCCCAAGAAAAAACCACGAACCAACTTTGTCATTTAACAATAAGGTGTTTTTACCAATCCAGCCAAGTCCAGCCTGAGCTGCCAGCGGCTTCTCCATCACCGGAGCGCTATCGACAAAGGGTCGTTGGTTTAATTGCAGATGGGCAAGGCCGAGACGATCTATCTCGATCTCGATTTTTTTGGTCAGCTCGGCAAGTCGTTTGCGAATCAGTTTGTGATAGTCACGGCCCAGCGCATACCTTGATATATAAGCTTTATTGTCATCTTTAAGAACGGCGATCATATTACTGTCGGTAAGATAGTCCATGCGTACAGAGATAACCCGAACCGTATTATCCACCAACTTGTCGACTTTGTAGCGCTTGTCGCCATGCTGCCCCATCCATTGCATCGAGCCCTGAAAGCCATTTTCCAACCACTGCAAAAGACGCTCTGAAGCCTGATCGAGATCCGGTTTTGAAATAGCCACCTGCTGAAATCCCAGAGTTTCCCCCCAGGCTTTAATATTTTTCGCTAGATCATTGAGCTTATGTGTTTCGGTCATGGTTTCAGGGCTAATCTGACATATAATCGCGGTAATCTTACTGGGAACTCGCGGACATGTCGCACATTGTTATTCAAGACGCTCTATATAATTCAAAATCTGTTCGAGAACTGGATCGACTGGCGATTCAACAGCTGGGGATTCCGAGTATTGTTTTAATGAAACGTGCTGGTCGCGCCGCCTTCGATGAGCTACTCGATGCCTGGGGAACCCCCTCGTTAATCACGGTTTTTTGTGGCTCCGGCAACAATGCTGGCGATGGCTATATAGTTGCAGCACTGGCTGCGGAAAAAGGCTTTGCCGTTCGGGTTATTGAATTAGCGGCTGCAGAGAAGCTGTCTGCCGATGGGGCACTGGCCAGAGATTACAGCGCAAATGCCGGCGTTTCCTTTGAGAAATTTTCTGTGGATATAGACCTCGATGAAGGGGTAATTGTCGATGCGCTGCTGGGAACAGGTTTCAAACAGCCTGTACGCGAACTCTACGCAGATGCTATCCAATGTATAAATAATGCCGCGCTTCCGGTACTTTCAATCGATCTGCCCTCAGGACTCTGCAGTGATACTGGCAGTGCAGCAGATGCTGCGGTTAACGCAGATATAAGCGTCACCTTTATCGCCGCCAAACAGGGCATGTTCAGCGGTCGCGGGCCGGCTCTCTGTGGCGAAATTATTTATCACTCTCTGGATATTGATGAACAGCTTTTCCAGCAGCAGCCCTGCAGTTCCGCGTTGATGAACTTGGATGATCTACTTGAGTACTTTCCAGATCGCGACGCAGATGCCTATAAAAATCAATTTGGTCACGCCATGGTCATTGGTGGCGATCATGGTTACGGCGGTGCCGGATTGATGGCCGCTGAGTCGGCCCTGCGCACTGGCGCGGGACTGGTCAGTGTCGCCACCCGTCCCGAACATATTGCGGCAATTCTGGCCCGCCAGCCCGAGATAATGGCCAGCGGTATTATTTCCGGCCAGGAATTAGAGCCCCTATTGGATAAGCCAACTGTCTTGGTTATAGGCCCAGGTCTGGGGCGCTCACCCTGGTCTGAACAGCTGCTGCAAAAAGCCGTTGCCAGCGGACTGCCGATGGTAGTGGATGCCGACGCGCTAAATATTATCGCCGAGGGAAGGGT
>JABBBF010000194.1:0-2744 GCA_018607545.1 SAR92 clade bacterium
AGAGAGCTAGCTGCCCTCCACCTCCAACTTATCCACCTTCTGGAACCCCCGCGGCAACTTGTGCCCGCGACGGCCACGCTCACCACGATAGTGCTCAAGGTCTTTAGCCTTCATCACTAAATAGCGCTTACCAGAGTGAACAACCAGAGAGCCGCCCTCAGAAATAACCCCATAGTCAACCACAAACTCCTCACGAGCCTGCAACCGCGAACCGGGAATATTAATAATCTTATTACCCTTACCCCGCGCCAACTCAGGCAACTCGGAAATCGGGAAGACCAGCAAACGCCCCTCATTGCTAACCGCAGCAATCAGCGCATTGGCATCATTGACCATTTTCGGACTTAAAATCCTGCCGCCCTTGGGAATAGAGACCACCGCCTTACCGGCCTTATTCTTGGTATACAGATCGCCAATCTTGCCGACAAAGCCATAACCCGCATCAGTACCCAACAGCACCTTCTGGTCATCTGCCCCCATCAACACATCAGTAAACAGCGCCCCAGAGGTAATATTTAGACGGCCAGTTGCCGGCTCCCCCTGACCCCGAGCCGATGGCAGAGTATGACCGGCAAGCGCGTAAAAACGCCCGCCGCTATCCTGCAAAAATAGATTCTGATTACTGCGCCCACGGGCTGCAGAGAGAAACTTATCACCGGATTTATAATTCAGGGTTGTCGGATCAATCTCATGGCCCTTAGCCGCACGCAACCAACCTTTATCGGACAGCACCGCAGTAATCGGCTCAGCGGTCAGCAGATCTTTCTCATTAAAGGCCTGGGCTTCACCGCGCTCTTTTAACGGCGAACGACGATCGTCACCATATTCTTCGGCAGTGGCTTTAAGCTCTTTTTTAACCAGCGTCTTAAGTCGCGCATCGGAACCCAACAGCAGCTCCAACTCAGTTTTTTCTTTGGCTAACTCATCCTGCTCACTGCGAATCTTAAACTCTTCCAGTCGCGCTAACTGACGCAGCTTGGTATCGAGAATATATTCCGCCTGAATGTCCGAAAGACCAAAGCGGGCAATCAGTGCCGGTTTGGGTTCGTCCTCGGTGCGGATAATATGAATCACTTCGTCGATATTCAAAAATGCAATTAACAAACCATCCAACAGGTGCAGACGCTTATCGACTTTCTGCAATCTGTAATCGAGACGACGACGAGTGACATCGATACGGAAGCTCAACCACTCTTTTAGAATCTGACGCAGATTCATCACCGAGGGACGGCCATCGATACCAATAATATTCATATTGATTCGGTAGCTGCGCTCCAGATCAGTGGTCGCAAACAGGTGATCCATCAATGCTTCTATATCAACGCGATTGGATCGCGGCGTAATCACCAGGCGGGTTGGATTTTCATGGTCAGACTCATCGCGCAAGTCTTCAACCATGGGTAATTTCTTATTGCGCATCTGGGCGGCAATCTGTTCCAGGACCTTGGAACCCGAAGCCTGGAATGGGAGGGCGGTAACAATAATATCGCCGTCTTCCCTATTCCAGATAGCCCGCATCTTTACCGAGCCGCGACCGGTCTCATAGGTATTGAGAATATCCGCCTGACTGGTAATAATTTCCGCTTCAGTGGGGAAATCCGGTGCTTTAATAAATTCCATCAGCTCGGGAATTGTCGCCTTGGGGCTATCCAGCAGATGCAGACAGGCACTGACCACTTCATTGAGATTATGGGGAGGAATATCGGTGGCCATACCCACAGCAATGCCAGTCGTGCCGTTAAGCAGCACATTGGGCACCCGAGCCGGCAGAATTTCCGGCTCTTCCATGGTGGCATCAAAGTTGGGACGCCAGTTAGCTGTGCCCTGACCCAGTTCTGAGAGCAGCACATCCGCATATTTGGAGAGCTTGGATTCGGTGTAACGCATCGCCGCGAAAGATTTTGGATCATCCGCTGAACCCCAGTTACCCTGGCCATCGACCAGCGGGTAGCGATAGGAGAATGGCTGCGCCATCAACACCATGGCTTCATAGGCGGCACTGTCACCATGGGGATGGAATTTACCGATCACATCACCCACGGTTCGCGCAGACTTCTTGTATTTGGCGCTGGCTTTTAAGCCCAGCTCACTCATAGCGTAGACAATGCGTCGCTGCACCGGCTTGAGGCCATCGCCAATATGCGGCAGTGCGCGATCGAGGATGACATACATGGAGTAATCCAGATAGGCCTGCTCGGCATAGTCGCTGAGAGGTCTGCTCTCTACGCCCTGGTCATTAAAGGTTACGATATCGTTCATCGTCTTTCCTGTATTAAAAAACGGTTTAGAGGTTGTCGGCTAAATTGCCTTTGCTTTCCAGCCAGGCGCGTCGATCTGAGGCGCGCTTTTTGGCCAGTAACATATCCATAATACTGTTGGTGTCATCACCGGGTTCAAGGGTTAGCTGAACCAGTCGCCGGGTATCCGGGTCCATGGTGGTCTCGCGCAGCTGCAGCGGATTCATCTCACCCAGTCCCTTAAAGCGCTGGACATTGACCTTGCCGCGCTTGCCCTCGGCCTGAATGCGATCGAGAATGCCCTGACGCTCGGCATCGTCCAGTGCGTAGTAAACATCTTTGCCGACATCAATTCTAAACAGTGGCGGCATAGCGACATAGACATGGCCCTGGGCAACCAGTGGACGGAAGTGACGGACAAACAGTGCGCACAGCAGTGTCGCAATATGCAGCCCATCGGAATCCGCATCGGCGAGAATACAGATCTTGTGGTAGCGCAGTGCGTCG
>JABBBF010000194.1:2754-4123 GCA_018607545.1 SAR92 clade bacterium
TCTGAGCGGCATAATCGCCTGATTTTCACGGTTGCGCGCCTGCTTGGCAGAACCGCCCGCGGAGTCACCCTCTACTAAAAATATTTCGCACTGCTCCGGCTCGCCGCTGGAACAGTCGGCCAGCTTGCCCGGCAGTGCGGGGCCTTGAGTAATCTTTTTTCGCACCACTTTTTTGCTCGCGCGCATACGCCGCTGGGCGGCAAAGATACACAGCTCGGCGAGCTTTTCGGCCTCTTCGGTGTGCTGATTTAGCCACAGGCTGAAAGAGTCTTTAACGACGCCGGAGACAAAGGCGGCCACTTCCCGCGAGGAGAGTCGATCTTTGGTCTGGCCGGAAAACTGCGGGTCGGCGAGTTTGCAGGAGAGCACAAAGCTACAGCGATCCCAGATATCGTCCGGGGTTAATTTAATCCCCCGCGGCAGCAGATTTCGAAATTCACAGAACTCGCGCATGGCGTCGAGTAGACCGCTGCGCAGTCCATTGGCATGGGTGCCGCCCTGGGGGGTTGGAATCAGGTTTACATAACTCTCCTGAACCAGCTCGCCGCCTTCGGGCATCCACTGAACCGCCCAATCAACCGCTTCATTGGAGGCGGCAAAGGTGCCGATAAAGGGTTCTGCAGGCAGTACTTCCCAACCGTGCAGTGCACCGGCGAGATAATCTTTTAAGCCGTCTTCGTAATACCACTCTTCATTTTCATTGGTATTTTCATTGTAGAAGCCGACTGTTAAACCGCCGCAGAGTACCGCTTTGGCGCGCAGTACATGGCGCAGTCGGCTAACCGAGAATTTGACCGAATCAAAATAACTGGGATCTGGCCAAAAGCGCAAAATAGTGCCGGTATTGCGCTGCCCGCAGCTATCAATGACCTGCAGATCAGAAGTCTTTTCGCCACCGGCAAAAAGAATCTGATGAACACTGCCGCCGCGCTTAACGATCACATCCAGCTTGGTCGACAGGGCGTTCACCACCGACACACCGACACCGTGCAAACCGCCAGAGAATTGATAGTTGTCGTTGGAGAATTTACCACCGGCATGCAGGGTGGAAAGAATGACTTCAACACCGGGAAGACCCTGTTCAGGGTGAATATCCACCGGCATACCACGGCCATCATCACAGACCGATAGCGAGCCATCTTTGTGTAGGGTAACTTCAACACGTTTAGCGTGACCAGCAAGGGCTTCATCGACACTGTTATCGATAACTTCCTGAGCCAGGTGATTGGGACGACTGGTGTCGGTATACATGCCCGGCCGTTTGCGGACGGGGTCGAGTCCGGTGAGGACTTCAATATCTTCTGCGTTGTAGTTGCTCATTCGCTCACAAATTAGTTTATTTAGGCCGAGACCAAAAATTGGTGAATAT
>JABBBF010000194.1:4133-7146 GCA_018607545.1 SAR92 clade bacterium
GTGTTGATGATAGTCGATAAAGCTATGATCGCCACCGGATTCGAGAATTATTTTGCATCCACTGTAACGTTGCTGTGCATCGCGATAATCGAGTACTTCATCACCGCTTTGCAAGAGCACGAGGTAATTATTTTTATTTTTTATCTCAGGGGGATCAAGGCGACGATACTCGTCAATATGCTGCGGCTCAAATAGCCACTTCTCCCCAGTGTGATAATTGGCGTTCTCTCCAAGCCACTTCTGCAGACCTCTATCCGGGCTTACCGCAGGATTGACCAATACAGCCTTGAGATTGTATTGCTCGGCCAAACAGGTTGCGAAAAACCCACCCATAGAGCTGCCAATCACAGTCACTGAATCGGGCAATCGATCAGTGACTAACTTTTCCAGCAGAGCCATGGCGGCAGACCCATAGGGTGGCAGCGATGGACAGATAAATTCAATTTCAGGTGCATTCTGCTCAAACCAGCGCTTGGTCTGCTGCGCCTTTTTTGACTCAGGCGAACTATTAAACCCATGGAGATACAGCAGCGTTGGCATAGAGAAACGTCTAATTTTTATTTCTGGCTTTCAAGTTGGCAACAGTATAGCCAAAGCATTGGCGCTATAGGGGATTATTGCAAGAGATTGACGATGGAAAGAGAGGTCTTGAAAAGAGCCTAATAGCCAACGCAGCTTTGGTCACAGCGCTGGGCAAAGTCTTTAAGAAATTCAACCCCGGTTTGCAGGCTGCCGTCGGCATGTAGATCCAGCCAACGGTAACCGGGTGGGTGGTCAGAGAGTGCAAAATCAGCACTGTATTTTTCAAACTGAACACAGCTGGATGGCGTGGAGTAAACCGGAATATCTCCCCAGATGCTGTCGTTATGCTGGTGCACATGGCCGGTGACAACCGCCTTTACCGCGCCATGGGCCTCGAGCATTTGGTAGAGCCGCTGATGGTTGTCAATCTGCTGCTTGTCGATCCATGCAGAATTGACCAACACCGGAGAATGGTGCATGGCGACCAGCACCGGCTTGCCGGCCAGCTGATTCAATCCCCGCTCAGCGAAAACAAGCTCCTCGTCAGAGAAGTGCCCGCCGGGACTGTTGGGCTTCGAGCTATCCAGCAAAAGCATACCCCAGCTTCCCGCCTCATAAATTCGCTGCCGAGGATAGTGGCTCAAGTTGGCTTTCATGGTCTCGACATCATCGTGATTGCCCGGAAGCCAGATCGCCTGTTTATCCGCGTCGACGAGGGCTTGATCTAGCAGCTGGTAGGCTTCGGGCTGATAGTCGCCAGCCAGATCCCCGGTCAGCAATAGCAGATTGCCCCCGCGTCCCTGGGCCTCTGTGGCTCGCAACACAGACTGGAAACTATCGAAGGTGGTTACACCCCCGAGGGTTTCGCTTTTATCCGAACCCAGGTGCAGGTCGGTAATCTGTGTAATATGAACTGTGCTCACTGGAGCCCTCTGTGCTTTTGTTACTTTTGCTACTTTGTATACTTTGGCTAACCCACTTTTATTTTGCTCATGCCATGCTTTAGGCCATGGGCTAGCAGGTCGCTTAAAAAACTATTCCACTGCCACTTTTCGTCCCATGCCTGCATGCCAGATTGTTCACAGAGCAGCCAGGGGATAGTTCTATCACTGCACCACTCGATCACTTCAGCCATTCTTGCATCGTGATAGATACGCACTTTTATCTCGATCTCTGGCAGCCATCTGGGTCTTGAGCTGTCGGCAACAATGGTTAGCAAATAGGTGTATTTGGTCACCTCTGCTACTGTTAGCCGCATGCCACTGCTCGGGCCATCGGCAAAATCTACACGAATACTACTGCCGACTTGAACGTCGTCTGGCATCAACCGCAACAGGCGCACGTAATTGAGCCCACATTCTGCATGCAACTGGGACAGGTTTAGCCGCTGACGTCTGGTTTCGGATACTGACAAAGTCTCTATTCTCTCATCGTGATCTAGTTAACTGTTTCGCTCTGGTAGCCCGCTCGGGGTGGTGCAATCAAGACTTAGGTCTCAATTCACTGTGTTTTAATTTAAGCCATAGCAGAGATACAGTCATAGCGGCGCTGTTTAGCAGCCCTTGTGAAAATGCATGCATAACCTCGTCGTAGGGCCATACATGGAATTGAATATCCTCTCCCTCGCCGTCGAGACCAAAAATTCCGCCCTTGCCGGTCAGGTCAAGAAGACCGCAATACATATGCATTTTTTCGTCTGTACCGCCGACGCTAACCAGATAGTCGCAGATTGGTATTAGCTTTTCCACTTCTACGCCTGTTTCTTCCTTTAATTCGCGAATGGCTACCTGCTGGGGATTCTCCTCACGGCTCATCATGCCGGCGACCACTTCATACTGCCAGGGGCCCTGCTTTTCATCCATGGCGCCGAGACGAAACTGCTCGACCAGACCAATCAGGTGATTTACCGGATCGTATAAAAGCACGCCCACCGCATCGCCGCGTCTAAACAGCTCCCTGGTCAATGGCCGACTCCAGCCACCGCCAAACAGACGGTGCTCAAGCACCGTTCGGGTCATTTTAAAAAATCCTTTAAAAACTGTCTCGGTCGACTTTATTCGGTAGTCTGAATGACCAAACTGGTGCTTTTTAATCATGCGGGCTAGTCTCAATAAAAATATATTTTGATAATTTTACCATCTGTTCAACCAGTTGGCGGTTTAAAACGTCTAATCACTAGTTAAAACACTGACACCCAGTACCTGGGAATAAATCTGCTAAACTAAAGCTCAGGCAAATGGAGGCTATATGCAAACTGTTTCAAAAAAATTATTTATTTCTGTTATCGCTTTTGTCGTGTCACTGATGGTGCCACAAATCAGCCTGGCGGATACCCTGACTGATATATACGAAAGCGCTGTGCAAAATGATCCAGTGCTGCGAGCGGCCCGCGCCAACTTTAATGCCGATCGGGAAAACAGGAATATAGCCCGTGGCGCGTTACTTCCCCAGCTGTCAGTGTCTGGGGAATATACGCAGACAGAAATTAACG
>JABBBF010000054.1 GCA_018607545.1 SAR92 clade bacterium
ATGGCTTTTTTTTAGTTAGAAGCGTGAAGCTCGGCATTTAGCTCTACAGCGGTTTTATTGGTCAGACATTCAACTGTGCCTGAAACCGAGTTACGTCTAAATAGTAGATCACTTTTACCAGCCAGTTCACGGGCTTTCATCTTGCCCGTTGCCTGCTTTTGGTCGTCGAGCATAGTGACAATGGTGCCTGCGGTGATATAAAGCCCTGACTCGAGTGTACAGCGATCGCCGAGAGGAATACCCAGACCGGCATTGGCGCCAAGCAGACATTTATCGCCCATTGAGATAACCATATTACCGCCACCCGACAGGGTGCCCATAATTGAAGCGCCGCCACCAACATCGGTTCCGGCCCCGCAGAAGACACCCGCAGAAACACGACCTTCAATCATATTCGGGCCTTCGGTACCGGCATTAAAGTTGATAAAGCCCTCGTGCATCACCGTGGTGCCTTCGCCCACGTAGGCGCCGAGGCGCACTCTCGAGGTGTCGGCAATACGCACACCGCTTGGCACCACGTAATCGACCATCTTGGGAAACTTGTCAACACAGTTAACCGTCAGCGGCTGTCCCGCCATTCGCGCCGCCAGCTGGCGATCTGCCAACTCTTCGATATCGATAGCGCCCTCACTGGTCCAGGCAACATTTTTCAGCGCACCAAATACACCGGTCAGGTCTGTGCCGTGAGGCTTGACCAGGCGGTGGGAGAGCAGATGCAGTTTCAGGTATCCCTGGGGCACAGAGGTCGGTGGCAAATCATCTGCCATTAGCACTGCAACCACCGGACGGTTAGAGGCGGCTAGCTGTTCAACGGATGCCGCCAGATCAGAGTAGCCATTGTGGCTGAGTGCAGATTGCAGGGCAGCGAGTTGCTCAGTGCTCGGTTCGATCTCCCCAGACTTTATGCCGAGGCTGAGGTCGAGAATATCGCAGACTGTCTGCTCTGGATTTAGAAGCGGCGTGGGGTAGAAAACTTCCAGCCATTCCCCATTGCTGTTTTTAGTGCCTACGCCGATTGCGAAACTGTACAAATTGCTCATGCTTTTACTCTTTATTAGTGTTAATCGTTATTAAAACAATTGGTTATAGATTTTAGTTAAAGTGTTTTATTGATTTATTTCTCAAAAATAGATTGGTAATTCTCTGCTTTAAAACCGATGGTAATCCTGCCGTCTATATCCAGAACCGGGCGCTTTATCATTGCCGGATGCTCAGCTAGCAGGGCGCTGACATTGTCGCGATTGGTGCTCTCCTGAACGCTGCTTTCCAGCTTGCGCCAAGTGGTACCGCGGCGGTTGAGTACAGTTTCCCAGCCGGCCTGCTCAATCCACTGTTCAATGCTCGCAGCGACTATACCGTCGGCGCGAACATCGTGAAATTTATACTCAATACCATTGTCAGTTAGCCAGTTGCGGGCTTTTTTAATGGTGTCGCAATTTTTGATGCCATAGAGAGTGATCACGGATTTAGCTTCCTTGATATAAGGGCGTTAGCATAGCAAAAGAGTTACGGCTTATGGGTGATAAATGGTTTCTTTCGGTTTGGATAGCAGGTTGCACAGATATCGCAGACCCGTCCATCACAGCCCCGCGCGGTACAGTACTCGCGCCCGTAAAAGATTATTTGCAGGTGCAGGGCATTCCACTGATCGCGGGGAAAGAGTTTTTTTAAATCTTTTTCGGTCTGGGCGACATTCTTGCCTTTGGTCAGTCCCCAGCGCTGGGCGAGACGGTGGATATGGGTGTCCACCGGGAAGGCCGGATGGCCAAAGCCTTGGGACATAACCACACTGGCAGTTTTATGGCCGACACCTGGGAGTGATTCCAGCGCGTTCCAGTCATCTGGTACTTCGCCATTGTGCTCTTCAACCAATATCTTTGAGAGGTTGGAGATAGCGCTGGATTTTTGCGGTGCCAGACCGCAGGGACGAACTATTTTATAGATGGTATCCAGGGGCACATGCTGCATATCAAAGGGGTTGTCGGCTTCGGCAAACAGTGCTGGCGTCACCTGGTTAACGCGAATATCGGTGCACTGGGCGCTGAGCAATACCGCCACTAGCAGCTCAAAATGATTGCGGTGATCCAGGGGGATAGGGGTTTCCGGATACAGCTCATGCAACCGTTTTAAGATAAATTCAGCACGCTCCTTCTTCAGCATCTCTTGTCCTTTAACTCTCTAATAAAGTTCTCTATTTTAGACTCTCGACAAACTGTCTAATGCGCTGGGCGGCTTCGATACATTCGCCAGTTTCTGCCACTAGTGCCAGACGCACGCGGTTTTTCCCGGGATTTCCGCTGTCAGTCTGTCGCGATAGGTACTGGCCTGGCAGCAATGTGACATTTTGCTGGGCAAACAGTTGCTGGGCAAAATCTGTATCTGCAATAGGGGTTTTTGGCCATAGATAGAAGCTTGCCTCTGGTTGCGGAAAGTCCAGTACTGGGCTGAGTATCTCGGTGACGGCAGCAAATTTTTCACGGTACAGGCTGCGGTTTTTAACGGTATGGCTCTCATCGCTCCAGGCGGCTGTTGAAGCTGCCTGAACCGCTGTCGACATGGCGCAGCCATGGTAGGTGCGATAGCGCAGGAAGGCTTGTAATACGTCGCGATCACCGGCGACAAAGCCGGAGCGCAGGCCGGGCAGGTTGGAACGCTTCGACAGGCTGTGGAATACCACACAGCGGCTGTAGTCGCTGCGGCCCATCTCTGCGCAGGCCTGTAATAAGCCCGGTGGTGGCTTGTCTTCCTGTAGATAGACTTCGGAGTAACACTCGTCGCTGGCAATAATAAAATCATATTTGTCGGCCAGGGCGATGGCCTGTTGAAATTGCTCGACACTGGTCACTGCGCCTGTGGGGTTTCCGGGTGAGCAGAGATGCAACAGCTGGCAGCGCTGCCAGACCGACTCGGGAACTGAGCTCAGGTCGGGGATAAAGTTATCTTCTGCACTACAATCCAGATAGTGAAGCTCTGCACCGGCGAGCAGTGCGGCACCCTCATAGATCTGATAGAAAGGATTTGGCGTGACTACTAGTGGCTTGGTTCGTGGGTCTATCACCGCCTGGGTAAAGGCAAACAGTGCTTCGCGGGTACCGGTTACCGGCAGTACATGTTGGTCGGCATCAATACTCTGGCTGGGCAGGTTAAAGCGCTGTTGCAACCACTGGGCGATGGCTTCGCGCAGTGGCTGCCCACCTCTGGTGGCTGGATAGACGCCGACCTGGTCAATATTGTCGATCAGTGCCTGTTTCACAAATGCCGGCGACTGGTGTTTAGGTTCGCCAATCGACAGGGAGATAGGCTTGAGATGCTCGGGCGGGGTGATACCGGCCTTGAGCTCATTGAGCCTTTCGAAGGGATAGCGATGCAGCAGGTCGAGATTGGGGTTCATATTGTCTACTTTTTCAAGTTTGCTCTCTAAAAAGACAGGGCATTACTGCCAGATTTTCATTTTGCGCAGTTCGTATTCTTTGCCATCTTCCTGATTGCGTTCATCGAGTTCGGTGCAGATGGTTTCTTTCAGGGTTTTAATCAGGCCCGCATTGGCAATGGGTTTTGATGCTCTATCGGCCAGGTAAAAAATATCTTCTACGCGCTCACCCAGGGTTGAGATCTTTGCGTTGAGAACGCGGAGCTCGAAGCGCACAAAAATTCTCGCTAGATGGGCCAGGAGTCCGGGTCGATCCGGTGTGATAATTTCCAACACCGTAGTCCCAGTTTCACTGTCATTGTGAAGCGAGGCAACAGTTTTCAGGGCGAAGTTTTTTAGCTGCCGGGGGGTGCGTCGCTGGATATCAAAGTCGACATTTTGAGGATTGATAATCGCCTCGTTTAGGGTCTTGATGATTTTATCGCTTAGGGCACTGTTGCTGCCGACCGGCTGATTTGATTCGTCGAGGACATAGAATACATCAAAGGCGGTGCCATCACTGGCGGACTGCAAGCGTGCATCCTGAATATTTAGATTCAGCTTGTCGAGAGTAGCTGCGGTGATAGAAAAGATATTTTCGCGGTCTTTGGAGTGGACAAAAATCTGTGTCGCTACAGGTATTTCAACGCCCACATCATTGAGCAGAATAACTGGATTTTCAGGATTCTTGTTGTCAATAATCGCCTTGGTAAATAGGGCGATATCTTCAGCGCGCTCGCGTAGGAAGAACTCCTCGTTGACGTCTTTCCACACACTGACAGCCAGGGCGGGATCGACATTATCAGACATCAATGCACCCAGCGCTGCCGCTTTGGCATCTTTTAGCCAGGCTGATTTTGCCATCGGCTCTTCGACGCCCATCTGCAGTACCCGCTTGGTTTCGAAGTAAAGGTTGTGCATCAGCGAGCCTTTCCAGTCGGTCCACAGATGCGGATTGGTGGCATTGATATCCGCCACTGTCAGTACATAGAGGTGGTCGAGGTGAATTATGTCGCCGACATGGCTGGCAAACTTGTGGATTACATCCGGATCTGAGGTGTCTTCGCGCTGGGAGATGCTCGACATCAGCAGGTGGTTTTCCACCAGCCATTTTAGAAGTTTGATCTCCTGGGGTTTTAGGCCGTGGCGCAGGGCAAAGTCTTCAATATCTACAGAACCCAGTATTGAGTGATCGCCACCGCGGCCCTTGGCGATATCGTGATAGAGAGCGGTGATAATAATCAGTTCTTTCTTGGGGAAGTTTTTGTAGATATGTGATGCCACCGGGAAGCGTTCGGCGACTTCTGGCAGCACCAGGCGACGGATATTGCGCACCACTTCGAGGGTGTGCACATCGACTGGATAAATATGGAAGAGGTCGTGTTGCATCTGGCCGACAATTTTGCCGAACTCGGGCAGGTAGCCGCCGAGTATGCCGTAGCGATTCATGCGCTGCAGTTGTGCGGAGAGCAGATAGGGCGCTTTTAGAATGCGCATAAACAGCGCGCGGTTTTCTTCACTGTTGCGGAAGTCATTGTCAATCAGGTTGCGATGCAGGCGTATCTGGCGAATAGCTGAGGCGCGAATGCCCTGTATCTGATCGTTTTCGCCGAGGATGGCAAACAGTTCGAGCAGGGCAGAGGGGTGATTGATAAACACCGAACTGTCGGTGGTATCCAAATAGTTGTCGCGAATCAAAAAGCGCTCGTTGATCTTTTTAACCGCTTTGGTTTTGTTCTTGCGGTAGATGGATTCGTCGAGGTACTGCAGCAGCACGTCATTTAGCTCTCTGATCGACATAACCACGCGGTAGTACTGCTGCATAAATTTCTCAACACCCAGTCGCCCATCGCTGTCGGTGTAACCGAACATAATCGCGAGCTTGCGCTGGTAGTCAAACAACAGGCGCTCTTCAGGGCGCTCGGCAATCAGGTGCAGGCCGTAGCGAACTTTCCAGAGAAATTCTTCATCACGCCGCAGGGTTGCGTACTCTTCTTCGGAGAGAAATCCTTTGCTCACCAGATGGGAGCGACGGTTGACCTGAAAGTGGCGTTTGGCAGTCCAGTTGATAACCTGGATGTCACGCAGCCCGCCAGGTGCCTCTTTAATATTGGGTTCAAGGTTGTACTCGGTGTCCGCATGTTTGCGGTAGCGCTCTTCCTGCTCGTTGATCTTGCCGCTGTAAAAGGCGGCGGATGACCAGATTTTTCGTGGCCCGGTTTTGATCAGCAGTTTTTCTAATAGTTTGGGGTCGCCGCAAAGCAGGCGGGTTTCCATAAGGTTAGTGGCCACGGTGATATCGCCACGAGCTTCGTCGACGCACTGGCTGAGCGATCTGGTGCTGTGGCCAATTTTTAGTTGAATATCCCAGAGGAAAGTCAAAAATTGCTCGATGCTAGTGCGGTATTTCTCGGGTTTGTTACGGCGCATCAGGATAAGCAAATCTATATCAGAGTGCGGGTGAAGCTCGCCGCGGCCATAGCCGCCGACGGCAATCAGGCTGATATCCTTGTCCCATTCAAAGCGCTGCCAGGCGTGGCGAAGAATGACATCGGCAAATTGCGACTGTTCATTGACCAGATGGTGAACCTCTTCACCCTCGTGGAAACGGTTGTTGAAGTGGTCCTGAGCGGCGCTTAATGCATTGCGGAAAACCTCGACAGGATCGCCGTTTTCAATATCGTTAAGAAAGCGCTTCTGGTCGAAAAACAGCGGTGCGGTATCGGATTCTGAGCTCATAAATAAATTTTTATTGCCTGTAAGTTACTGTCGCTTATAAGGTTCTTCGCTGCGCGCGGTAAGTACTTCGCAGCCCCTGCTGGTAACAACCAGTGTATGTTCCCACTGGGATGAGAGGCGGCCATCTCTGGTTTCAACGGTCCAGCCATCACCTTTTAGTTTGGTGCTGTGCTTGCCGGCATTGACCATGGGCTCGATGGTAAATGACATGCCTTCGACTAGTTCCAGGCCGGTATCCGGTGTGCCGTAGTGCAGCACCTGTGGTTCTTCATGAAACTCCAGGCCTATCCCGTGACCGCAGTAGTCGCGGACGACAGAGTAGTAATTGGCTTCGGCATGCTTTTGGATATGGTGGCCAATATCGCCGAGTCGCGCGCCGGGCTTAACCATATCTATTGCTAGGTAGAGGCATTCCTGAGATACATCGATAAGACGCTGTGCGTGGGGAGCTACGCTTCCCACCGCGAACATTTTGCTGGTATCACCATGCCAGCCATCTTTGATGACTGTGACATCGATATTGATGATGTCGCCATTTTTAAGGATTTTTTTCTCTGAGGGGATGCCGTGGCAGACCACCTGGTTGATCGATGTGCAGACGGATTTTGGGAAGCCGCGATAGCCGAGGCAGGCGGGTATGGCTCTCTGGACGTTGACTATATGATCGTGACAGATTCGATCGAGCTCTTCGGTACTGACACCGGGCACTACATACTCGCCAATTAGCTCCAGAACTTCTGCTGCCAGGCGTCCCGCTTCACGCATCTTGACGATATCGTCCGCCGATCGTAATTGTATTGTCATAGTAAACCTCATCCTCTATTTGGGCGCTATTGTACTCATCTATGAGTTGATGAGGGAGTGCCTTTGCGGGTTATTCTCAAACTATCTGTCGGGGGCTTTCTGGCTGGGGCTTTTATATGGCTTTTTACGTACCTTTTTTCTTTAACTGGACTCACCATTATGGTATAAAG
>JABBBF010000080.1:0-5650 GCA_018607545.1 SAR92 clade bacterium
GTATATGGAACATCGTATGGCAAGTCGTAGATCCTTAATGTCGAGCACGGAAGAGTGTTTGGTCGATATATATTTAGCTGACAAACAGATCGCTAGGTGCTCGGTAAGTAATATAGGTATAGCGGGATTAGGTATAGACGGCTGTCCTGATAGCCTGAGTTCGGGAATGTTTTTAAAAATTATTCTTAAGGCTCCCGACAGTACTCGACTTCAGTATCTTGATATGAATGCCTTGGTTATCTGGGCCGAAAAGCAGCAGGCTGGGCTTATGTGGGCGGGTAGTGGCAGTCTGACTGATGTAGGACATCGGCGTGGGCTGCCCAGCCTTATAGCCAATGATTCGAGATCGGCAATATATATGTAGGCATAGCAACAAAGAGCATTCCCATGCGTGTAAAGAGTATCAATCAGAAGCTGTTGGGACTATTTAACGGATTGATATTAGCAAATAACAAGGAGAGTTAGAGATGGAATCGGCAACCGCAACGGTCAAATTAAACGGCACTAAACAGATCACCTGTAATCATTGCCTAGCGAGAAAGAGCTGTCTTATCAGTACATTAAGCACTAGCGAAAATAGTGAACTATCAAGCCTTATCAATCATGAAAAACCGATGATGAAGGGACAGCGTTTATTTCTCCAGGGCGATAACTTTCAATCCCTCTACCTGATTCGGTCAGGTTGTTTTAAATCTTGCATTGTTGACGAATCTGGCGAAAGGCAGGTGACAGGATTTCACTTTTCCACCGATATTCTCGGAATAGACGGCATTGACTCACGGAAATATACCTGTGAAGTCGAGGCTCTGGAAACTTCAAGTGTCTGCAGCCTCGCTTTTGACTTGTTTAAGGATTCATCCCTAAAAACCAATCAAAAAGTCTATAACCGCCTGCTCTGTTCGGTGAGTTGTATGATGTTTCGGGAGAGCCACCTGATGATGGTTTTGGGTAAAATGAAAGCCGAGCAGCGGCTGGCTCACTTCTTATTGGATATCTCGCAGCGCATGCGTGATCGCGGCGAATCCGCCCATGAGTTTCGCTTGAGTATGGCGCGCTACGATATTGCCAACTATCTGGGGCTGGCCGTCGAGACTGTCAGTCGCCTATTTAAACGCCTCGAAGAACAGGGATTGATTGTTGCAAACCGCCATCGTGTCCGGCTGATGGATATGGATGGTCTGCACTACATTATCGCAGGTGGCTATGTAGATCCCCGCATCGAGAAACCGTTGGCATTAACTGCTGCGGGTTAACTGAGACTTTAGGCTGATTTGTGTCTGGGGTTATGGAGGCTGATTACTACCCGGCAGTCTCCTGATGCTCAACTTCGACTACCATCTGGACCAATTGTGCTAGGGTTTTGGCCTGCATTTTTTCCATGGTCCGGGCTCGGTGAATTTCTACTGTCCGCGGGCTAATATTGAGTTTTGCCGCAACCGCCTTGGTGATATTGCCGGCGGCAATAAGGCGCATGATTTCGTGTTCACGCTTAGTCAGGCTGTCGATGCGCGCCTGTATAGACCGCCGTCGTTTGAGATAATTCAGCGTTTCACTATTGGCTTTGAGGGCGCGATTAACACAGTCAATAAATTCCTGATCTCGAAAGGGCTTTTGCAAAAATTCTACGGCGCCATTTTTCATCGCCTGCACGGCCATCGGTACATCACCGTGACCAGTGACAAATACTACCGGCAAGTTAGCATTGTTGCGTTTAATCTCCTGATGTAAATCCAGTCCATTCATATCCGGCATGCGCACATCTAATATCAGGCAGCCCATCAGCAGATCTATAGGATTTTTTAGAAACTCTTCAGCGGAATGATATTGCTGGGTGCGCAAACCGGTTGATTCCAAAAGCATAGACATGGAATCAGCAACATCAGAGTCATCGTCAACTATATAAACAGTTTGGTTAGCCTTCATTGGATTGTCCTTTGAGGGTCGCCATTACAGGTAGGGTGAAAAGAATTTCTGCCCCATCCTTATACTGGTGATTAATTTTCATTTCACCACCATGGTTACTAATGATGGACTGACTGATTGCCAGTCCCATGCCCATACCGTAGCTCTTGGTTGAGAAGAAGGCTCGGAATAGCTTGTTGCTGTGATCTCGATTAATACCGACGCCACGGTCGCGCACTCTTATGGTGATAAAACCATTTGGCTGATGTTCACTAATAATGGTAATACATTTTTCTTCCGCTGAAGTATTGATCATGGCGTCGCAGGCATTGCGGATTAGGTTTAAAATAACCTGCTGAATTTGGCCAAGAACAATCTCCATCATTGGCAGTTCCTTGCAAAAGTCACATTCAAAGCGGACTGCTCGGCACTCAACATCCACTTGAGCCAGTTCGATAGTATTTTGGATTAGGGTATTGATATCAGTGAGTTGGTGATGGGGGTTCTGTTTGCCCACCAGGGTGCGAATATTGCGGATAATTTCGCCGGCTCGCTGGGCCTGCTTGTCAATTCTGGAGAGTGTCGGCAGCAGCGCCTGATTATCTAATGGGCCTTTTTTAAGCAGATTGCGACAGGCTTGGGCATACATTGAAATAGCGGTTAGGGGCTGGTTGAGTTCATGGGCTATGCTGGTCGACATCTCACTGGCAATGTGCAGCCGATCTAGATGAGCAAGATGATCCCGGGCCTGCTGCACCTCCTCTTGGCTCTTACGCAAATGCTCTTCATTGATTTTACGTTCTCTGATGTCGCGCATAATGCCGGTAAAACTGCGCACCCCGGCGATGACTATTTCTGCGACGGTCAATTCGATAGTCAAAGAGCTGCCATTCCTGTGTCGTGCCTGTAGTTCTTGATTAAAACCACCAGCGTTGTTGCCCGCTTCTAGATATTCGCTAATATCGTTTTCGCTGCCACCAAACTCTGCATCAGGCAGTAATAGCCAAATATTATTGCCGACTAATTCGCTCTCGTGATAGCCAAAATTTTTTTCCGTGGTTTTGTTAACGTGGGTAATGATGCCACTGCTATTGATGCTGATGATAGCTTCAATGGCATTGTCCAGAACCGCTTGGTTGCGTGCCGCAGACTGGAGCAGTGAGTTTTTTTCTTGCAGGGCATTGTCACGAATTTTAATGCCGGTGGTGATTGAGCCAATATAATTGCCGCTCGGATCCCGGCGCGCTTCGCTATGCCATGAAAAGATAAAGCGCTCACCAGTTTTTGAAACTATAGGGTAGACATACTGTTCTGAGTTGTTGTGGTCGTGGTGAATCAGGCTGTCGAAAATGGTTTTGGTTTTTTGCTGCCAAGATCTCGGTAGGCACTGTGAAATCCAATTGACGCCTAAAAGATCGCTTAATGAATAGCCCAAAAGTGTGCATGTATCGTCGCTCAGGTGTTCGATATTGCCGGCGGCATCAAGCAGCAGCGCAACGGGCCTTGGCAGCTCAAGATAGTCCATGATGATGTCTGTGGTGTCATGCATAACAACAATACCTGTGCGAGTAATATTCCCCAGCTGTGCCTGAGAAGGCAAAAAATTGGCACAGATCAACAGGCTGCTGTGTGGCTATTTTTCAAAGATTAGCTAGATGGGAACTGAGCCTAACTGGATAAACATATAGACGACCTCTGATTTGATTTCCAGTGTTTGAAAAGCCTTTCTGACTCTTTCTTGACGATCGTTCAATAGCTCATAAAAAGGTGGTTTTAATTGCTGAAAGGCTATAAAAAATCTGCTTGATACGGGTCAACTTTGTTTTCTCGCAGACTTTTACAGTCACTGCTGAAGACACAAACCACTGGCCTGACTATGAATATCACAGAATTTACTATAGAGGTAAAACCCCAGCTTCCCGAGTCTATTGCCGGACTCGCAGAGCTGGCTGAAAATCTTCTCTATAGCTGGCAGGGTTCGATCCGTGAGTTATTGGTTGTTCTCGATCGCGAACTCTGGATCAGCTGTCACCATAACCCCACGCTATTTTTGCGCCGTATCGATGAGAGTCGTTTGGCGGCAGCTGCTGAAGATCCGGAGTACCTAGAACAGTATAAGCAGGTCATGACTTGGTTTTACAACTACTGTAATTCAGGGGCTAAGGCACTGGCTGAGTCTAAAAGTCCGCTGCCTCAGGGAACGATGGTGGCCTATTTTTGTGCTGAATTTGGCTTTCATGAAAGCTTTCCAATTTACTCTGGTGGATTGGGTATTCTCGCTGGTGATCACTGCAAGGCGGCAAGTGATATGGGTATTAACTTTATTGCGGTGGGCTTGCTCTATCACGAGGGGTATTTCACCCAAACCATTGATGCCGAGGGTAATCAGATTGCTCAATACGGATATCAATCATTTTGTGACTCTCCAGTGAAACCAGTGTTCGATAGTGCCGGTGAGCCGGTGCATATCAGTGTGCCTATCGCAGATGACCAGGTTTCACTGAGGCTCTGTACAGTCAATATAGGGCGTATTCAACTTATTTTGCTCGACTCGGATGTGTCTGAGAACCGGCCCGATAATCGCCTGATCACTCGCCAGCTATATGGTGGTGACAACAAAACTCGATTGCAGCAAGAGATGGTTCTGGGTATAGGTGGAGTGCGCGCACTAGCCGCTCTTGGCATTGTGCCGACGGTATGGCATATCAATGAAGGTCATGCTGCTTTTTCCTCGGTTGAAAGAACTCGCCAACTGTTGCAGCGCAATGCCGAGGCTGGAAGCAAATCCAGTGATAGCTGTCTGGACTTTGATGGCGCTCTTGAGCAGGTCGCATCATCAACCCTATTTACCACTCACACGCCGATTGAAGCTGGCCATGACCGTTTCGATAGACCTGTTATAGAGCATTATTGCAGTGCCTATCTGCGTGATCTGCCAATCGATCTTGAGCGCTTATTCGCCCTCGGGCAGTCGGGAGAAAATCGACAGCAGTTTAATATGACGGCTCTGGCATTGCGTGGCTCGCGATTTCACAATGCCGTAAGCCGTATTCACGGCGCTGTGGCATCAGCCATGGAGCAGTCTATGTGGCGACAGATTCCGGCAGCAGAAAATCCTATCAGTTACATCACCAATGGTGTCCATGTGCGTAGCTTTATGCATAAAAAGTGGGCTGCGCTATTTGACATCAAACTGCCGAACTGGCGACAACAGCAGGATAATAGCGACTATTGGACGGCGCTTAACAATATTGATAACCGCACCTGGTGGAACACCCACTGCGAGATAAAACACAGCTTGCTTGTGGAGATTGCCACCCGCCTCCAGCGTCAGCGTCAGCGCAACGGTTTGAGTCAGGCAATGATCGAGCGCTGTACCCGTTATATCAGTCACAGTAATGGTGATTTGCTATTGATCGGCTTTGCCCGTCGCTTTGCCAGTTATAAGCGCGCCGGGCTACTATTTTTGGAGCTAGAGCGACTCTCGGCGCTGGTCAGTGATACCAAACGGCCGGTGATTTTTGTCTTTGCCGGTAAGGCCCATCCAGATGATGAGCCGGGCAGGGCTTTGATCAAGCAGCTCTATGAACGCTCTCTGGAACCACAGTTTATCGGCCGTATTATTTTGCTTGAGGGCTATGATATTGCTCTGGGGCGGGCTCTGGTATCCGGTTGCGATATCTGGCTCAACACTCCGGAGTATCCTCTCGAAGCCTGCGGTACTTCAGGAATAAAAGCAGCGATAAAT
>JABBBF010000080.1:5660-6723 GCA_018607545.1 SAR92 clade bacterium
CCGCGATCGCCAAGAGGCGATCGATATACTGGATATTCTACAAAATCAGGCTATTCCGGTCTGGCGGCAGCGGGATAATAATGGCTATCCCTCCCGCTGGCTGGCGCTATCTCGTGCTTCCATGAGTTCTACTATTACTCGCTTTAGTGCCCAGAGAATGATCTGGGACTATATAAAGACCCCCTATTTGGCCGCGGCAAATCAGGGTGCAAGGCTGGCAAGTCCGGGCACTGCCCAGAACTTGGCCAACTGGAAAAAGCGCGTTACGGAAATGTGGCCGGGGGTGCGGGCTCACTGTGTGGCGCAGCCAGTACCGGAGATCCATTTGCGCGATACTCTGTCACTGGCTGTGGCTGTGAACCTCAACGGGCTCAATCCGGAAGATATTTTGGTTGAGTGCCTAGTGGGCGATTTTGCTCAGGAACAATTTGTCGCCGATAGTTGCGTACGACTGGTGCACCAGACCGGCGAGCATTTTCAGGCGCGTTTTGAGATGGATTGGACGCCGGGCGACTGTGGTCTGAAACAGTATCGCCTGCGGGTCTATCCATATCATCAATTGCTTAGCCATCCATTTGAGCTGGGGCTTATGCTCTGGTTGTAGCCTATGGCTAATTACAGTTGGTCAAGACTAGTGTTGTTGATTAAGACAAGCGCTAAATCTGATCTAAACCACCACCTGCTCAGCAGCTCACTGCTAGCGACTAATTTTTTCAGTTATATCTAAACAGCGGCAAGCATAGCCATATTCATTGTCATACCAAGCGAAAAGATTGACCATATTACGCTGCAACACTCTGGTGGCTAGGCCATGAATAATCGCCGAATGGGGGTTGTCGATAATATCGCTGGAGACTAGCTGCTCATCGCTGTACTGGATGATGTTTTTCATCGGACCTTTAGAGGCCTGAATAAAGAGCTCATTAATATCATTGCTATCGAGCCCATCGAGTTGGCCTTCATTACTGAGCTCGGCACTGATATCGATTAGCGCCACATTGGCAACTGGCACTCGTAGTGCCAGTGCTAACAGGCGATCTTTAAGCTCCGGTAAGACCAGAAT
>JABBBF010000080.1:6733-7100 GCA_018607545.1 SAR92 clade bacterium
CGGTGCATATTTTTTCTGGCTACATCGACCAGACTCTGGCTCGCGGTATAGGCGTGGACAGTGGTTACCATCGTCCGCTCAACGCCATAGCTGTCGATCAGCACTTTGAGCACAGGTGCTAGACAGGTGGTGGTGCAGGAGGCATTGGAAATAATTCTGTGCTGCTGGGCATCGAATTTATCTTCGTTGACCCCAAGCACCAGAGTGATATCCGCATCTTTGCAGGGGGCGGTGATCAGCACCGACTTGGCGCCAGCATCAACATGTCGCATAGCGTCTTGGTAGCGAGAGTACTGACCGCTGCTTTCAATCACAATATCTATACCCTGCTCAGCCCAGGGCAATTTATTTGGCTCACTGTGCTGGT
>JABBBF010000110.1 GCA_018607545.1 SAR92 clade bacterium
GATACTCCGGTTACCTACAGCCTCGATAGCGCCGCGAGCAATGGCTCTGCCACGCTCAGCGCAAATGGCAGTCTTGCTTACACGCCCAATACCGGTTTTAGCGGCAGTGATAGCTTCACCTACACAGTTGTTGATGCAGATGGGGATCAATCCTCAGCAACAGTTTCAATCAGCGTTATTGCGGCCAACACGCCCTTCTCCTGGCCCGCAGTCAACAGTGTTGTCACTGAAGATGTGGACGCAGCTGTTGGTTTTGTTGTCGCTGAAATGACTCTCGCCGAAAAAATAGGCCAGATGGTCCAAGCTGAAATTGGTGGCGTTAGCGTTGAACAGGTGCGTGAATACAATCTGGGCTCTGTCCTCAATGGCGGTGGCAGCTGGCCAAATGGCCGGAACTCTAGTATCGCTGACTGGGTTGCCTTGGCGGATAGTCTGTACGAGGCCAGTACAGATACCAGCGATGGCGGCGTAGGCATTCCGCTTATCTGGGGTACCGACGCCGTTCATGGTCACAACAATGTGATTGGCGCCACTATCTTTCCCCACAATATAGGTCTGGGCGCGACCAATAATCCCGCGCTGATGCGTGAAATTGGCGAAGTTACCGCCCTGGAAGTTGCCGCAACTGGTATTGACTGGGTGTTTGCACCCACTCTGGCAGTTGTGCGCGATGACCGCTGGGGTAGAACCTATGAGGGCTATTCCGAAGATCCGCAAATCGTTAGAGCCTATGCGGGTGAAATTGTCACTGGCCTGCAGGGTGATGATACGGATCGCTTTGGGCCCGCCCATGTGATTGCCACAGCAAAACATTTTATTGGTGATGGCGGCACGCAGAACGGTATCGACCAGGGCAATACCGTGATTAGCGAAATCGAGCTGCGGGATATCCATGCCCAGGGCTACTTTAGCGCACTGGGTGCAGGTGCGCAGACGGTTATGGCCTCTTACAACAGCTGGAATGGCTCAAAGCTGCATGGCAATGATCATCTGCTGACCGATGTTCTTAAAGAACAGATGGGCTTTGATGGCTTTGTGATCGGCGACTGGAACGGCCATGGCCAGGTGCCGGGCTGCAGCGACGGCCAATGTGCCCAGGCGATTATGGCTGGGGTTGATATGATTATGGTGCCCTTTGCCTGGGAGCAGTTTATCCAGAACACCATTGCTCAGGTTCAGAATGGTGCCATTCCTATGTCGCGTATCGACGATGCGGTGACGCGTATTCTGCGGGTAAAAATGCGTGCCGGCTTTGCCGATAAGGCAAAACCCTCCGAGCGTTTGCATGCCAACAACAATGCATTGATAGGCTCTGCAGCGCACCGCGCTGTCGCTCGCCAGGCAGTTCGTGAATCACTGGTGCTATTGAAAAACAGCGATAATATTTTACCCCTGTCACCCAATGCCAATGTATTAGTGGCCGGCAGTGGTGCCAATGATATTGGCAAGCAGAGCGGTGGCTGGACAATCAGCTGGCAGGGTGTCCAGAACGCCAACGGCGACTTCCCCGGGGGCACTTCTATCTATGCCGGCATCCAGTCAGCGGTTAGCGCTGCTGGCGGTACCAGCAGATTAAGTGTTAGCGGCAATTTCAGCGGCACAACTCCAGATGTGGCCATCGTGGTATTTGGCGAGTCGCCCTATGCCGAGGGTGTGGGTGATTTAACCAATATTGAGTACCAGAGCGGCAATAAGTCAGACCTGGCTCTACTGGAATCTCTGCGCGCCCAGGATATCCCTGTGGTTTCGATTTTCTTAACCGGGCGTCCGCTCTGGGTTAATAGCGAACTCAATGCATCCAATGCCTTTGTTGCCGCCTGGCTTCCGGGCTCTGAAGGTGGCGGTATCGCCGATGTTATCTTCAAAAATACTGCCGGTGAAATCAACTATGACTTTAGCGGCAAGCTTTCATTCTCATGGCCAAAACGCGGCGATCAGTTAATCCTCAATCGCAATGACATCGATTACGATCCGCTGTTTGCCTATGGCTTTGGTTTAACCTACCAGGATACAGATACACTGGGTGACAATCTGGATACCTCCGGTGACAACTCAAGTCAGCCTCAGACCGTTATCTCGGTTCCCGGCACCATTGAAGCTGAGCAATATGTGGCCATGAGCGGCATTCAGACCGAGGCCTCGTCAGACAGTGGCGGTGGTACTGGCGGCGGCAGAAATATCGGCTATGTGGATGCCGACGATTGGTTGGAATACAACATTGATGTGCAGACACCGGGCAGTTATGTTGTTGAATATCGACTTGCCAGCAATGAGGGTAGCACTGGCTTTAGAACACTGGTTGATGGTGTGGAGATAGATCGTCAGACGGTGCCCAATAGCGGTGGCTGGCAGAACTGGGTAACCCTGTCCGCAACGGTCAATTTGCAAGCCGGAGAGCAGACCTTGCGTATTAATGCCCTGGGCCCCTCATGGAATATGAACTGGATTCGGTTCACTGTAAATAATTAACTAACAGCTTTTAACACTCACAGCCCGCTGCACTTAGCAGCGGGCTTTTTTATAGGTACAGGTTTATTTATTAAGCCCACTATCCGCAAGCACTAAATCTATCGGGCTGTTTTTCCTGGTAGCTAAAAAACTTGGTGTTTTTATAGGGTAACTTCATAAAACCAGACACTCCCAAACCATCAATCTGCTCCAGATTGATGAGTATCTCGCCAAGACAGCCACGAAATTCCTGCTCTCTGGATTTATCTAGCAGTGTCAGGTAATTGTGAATTTTTAAGTCCTTCTCCACCGCCTCAAAAATAATACAGCCGGTGTGGTGAATCTGATTCATGATTGCCAATATCTTCATAATTGACTCCGGCAGCTGCAGCCACTCATCGGGATCGCTACCGTCCTCGAAATAGGAGTGCAAGAGAGTCTGGTTATCGGTACTTTTGGCAGGGGGCGTATCGTTGATCTCGAAAGGAATCTGCACAGCATCGTCGGCAATAAATTTGTCCTGTATGTTTTCACGCTCTATATGCAGCGTTTTTCGTGCATCAAACATACAACTTTTAAATACGCCTTTTTTACTGATTGCCCGCCCCAGAGAAACCAGATTGTTGATTGCCCTGATCAGCGCCGGGGCTAAGTCGGCATCGTATAGGCTTAGGTTTGAGTCTATATAGACGCCGCCATCGTCCCAGTTGACCGCCAGCCCACCAACAACCGGATAGCAACCGAGATGGCTTACAGCAACCACAAAGGCCTTTTCCGTATCGCCCATGCCGCTGAGATAATTTTTATACTCACCATAGCCGCGCAGATTTCCCGCCAAGGGGTGTTTGGCATAACGGGGTTGGGCATCAAATACTTCCGAGCCGATCTCCTGACGGAGAAATCCCTTGCGCGAGCTGTAGACTACAGTCTCTACGGCCTCATCGCTGGAGGTGATTAGCAATGGAATAAGTGATTGTTCCGGCGTATTTTCTGCGCTCTCCGTGCGGCTGACAATATGTTTCATATAGCGCATATTCTCGAAAAAATAGTCCCCGGCCCTGCAGCGCGTATCGCCATCATCATCGAGCATGCCAGCCAGGGTTCGGGCAAATTCTATCGGCAGCCCCAGTGATTCCGGGGTAATTACATTTTTACCAAACCGACTGCCCTGCCCTGAGGCCAGTGCATAGAGTGTTCCCGCAAGACCCTGCTCATCAAAGCGCGGTGAGGAGCAGGCACCTTTCAGCTGCTCCTCACCGATAAAATAGATATCGCCGAGCTTCGCATTACTCTTCTGGTATTCCATATTCATAGCATCAAGGCCAAGACTATCAATACGATCACCGAGATGGTTCTCCTGGGCAACCACCGCAGCGCCCCAATCGATTAACGAGATAGTTTCGCTGTTGGCATCAAACATAATATTTGATGGCTTGATATCGCCGTGGACGATGCTTGAACGCCCGGCGTTATTGCGTAAACGCAGCAGGATATCTGCCATCTGTGCGGCGATCTTTAATATCAGGCGGGGCTCGAGTCTGCCCTGCTGACGAGCGTATTCCTGCAGGTTAATCCCGGGGGCGCGGGACATCATTAATATGGATTGGCCGCGAACTGTCTGGAAGGCGATAAATTCCGGAATGCCCTGGTGCGCAACCTGGCTGAGCATAAAGCCCTCCTCATCGAGGCGATCCTTTATATGCTGGGGCAATGTGATCCGCGAGAATTTAAACACGTATTGCTGTGGCTCAGAGTTATCACCTGCGCTACTGGTACCGGCAAAAACAAAGCCATAGGCACCGTTGCCAATTAATTCGATATTGCTGTAACCGAGCCGCGCTAACTGGGATTCGCAGAGCTGCAACCAGCTCTTGAGTTTGCGGGCATCTTTATGACTGAGCAGATAGAACGATTGCTCTTCATTGATATAGAAATGCTGTAGATTTTTGCTCTTATGCAAACTCAAGTTTTATCACCTCATTCCTCAACTGACAGCTAAAGGCATTACATCATGGCAGCAAGCATGGTCGATGGAATCTCTAAATAGCCAGACCATAAATTATTAAAGCGGGCTATGGTGCCACCATCAATTACTCGGTGGTCACCGGACCAACTTACGGTCATGATCTTTCGTGCCACCAGATCTCCCTGCTCGTTGTAACGGGGCAGGGTCTGAATCTTGCCTAGGGCCACAATCGCCACACCGGGCTTATTGATAATCGGTGTCGCCGCAGTGCCGCCAATAGCCCCTATATTGGAAATAGTGATAGTGCCTCCAGAAAGATCCTGAGGGTCAATTTTGCCACTGCGGGCCGCGGCGGTCAGGCGCATCACTTCCCGAGCTATATCCAATATGCCCAACTGCTGGACATTCTTAATATTTGGCACCAGAAGCCCGGTTTTGCCATCCACTGCCATGCCTATATTGTGACTGCCAACATAAGTCAGCTCGCTAAAATCGTCGTTGGTGCGGCTATTGAGAATCGGGAATTCTTTTATCGCCAACGACAGTGCTTTAATAAATAACGGCATCAGGGTTATTTTTAAATCATCTGTGGCATAGCCCTCTTTCAGATTCTGGCGCAGTGCTAGCAACTGGGTAACATCCACTTCATCCACATAGGTAAAGTGGGGAATGGTTGATAGCGCATCACTCATGCGCTCAGCCATTATTTTGCGCACGCCTTTTATGGGCTCGATCCGATCTTCAGCTTCGCTGCTCTGCTTAACGGCGGGTGTTTTTTTCTCACTCAAATAATCAAGCACATCTTCTTTTAATACTCGACCCTGCTTGCCTGTTCCCTCGATGGTGGCCAAGTCCAATTTATGTTCTCGGGCCATTTTTCGCACGGCTGGGGTGGTTAATACTCTCTGGCTATCAGCAGATACTTGAGTGACGGGGGCGTGAATCACTTTCTCAACGGCTGCAGTGGCGGTTTCTACAGGTTTACTCTCCGCTGGCGCGCTTTGCTCTTTAGTCTCTTCCGTTGCCTGCGCCTCTAATTCAATCGCAAAAAGCGGCTCATGCACTTTGGCAGTATCACCCTCTGCATAATACAGTTTGGTGATGCGGCCGTTGTACATGGAGGGGATTTCAACAATGGCTTTATCGGTACTGACATCGACAACAATCTGGTCTTCTTCGATTTTATCGCCCTCTGCAATCTTCCATTCGATCACCTCGCACTCGACAATACCTTCACCAATATCCGGCAATATAAAATCTTTTTGCATCTCTCTCTCCTTGAAATCCAACTGGCAGCACTAAATCAAGAGCGTTAAAAAGCCAGGCTCGATTTAATTGCTTCATAAACTTTTAGATGATCTGGCAGATACTGTTTTTCATGAATTAGCGGAAATGGCGTATCCAATCCTGCCACCCTGGTAATCGGCGCTTCCAGATTTAAAAAACACTGCTCTTGAATAGTCGCGGCAATTTCACCGGCAAAGCCGCCGGTAAGTGGCGCCTCATGGCTGATCAGCAGTCGGCCGGTTTTACTGACCGATGCGCTAACTGTCTCCCTGTCCCAGGGCAGCAGCGTACAGAGATCAATCACCTCACAGGAGATGCCATCGGCAGCGGCCATCTCGGCAGCTTTAACAATCTGCACCATCTGTGCACCCCAACCCAGCAATGTAATATCAGTGCCCTGCTGTACGATTTCTGCAATACCCAGAGGCAGTTCATAATCCTGCTCAGGCACCTCGCCCACCGAGGCACGATAGATCGCTTTGGGTTCAAAAAAGATTACCGGATCCGGCTCGCGAATAGAGGCCAGCAGCAGACCTTTGGCCTGATAGGGATTGCTGGGAATCACCACCTTAAGACCGGGGGTATGACAAAAATAGGCTTCCGGGGATTGGGAGTGATAGAGACCGCCATCAATACCGCCACCATAGGGGGCGCGAATGGTCAGGCCACCGCAGTTAAATTCATCGCCACTGCGATAGCGAAACTTGGCGGCTTCATTGACGATCTGATCAAAGGCGGGAAAGATATAATCGGCAAACTGTATCTCTGCCACCGCCACTGAGCCCTGGGCCGCCAGACCGATCGCAAATCCGGCAATACCCTGCTCGGTCAGTGGTGTATTAAAGCAGCGCGGCTTGCCATACTTTTCCTGGAGATTACTGGTGGCGCGAAAGACGCCGCCAAACTTGCCAATATCTTCACCCAGGCAGATGACTTTTTCGTCCGCAGCCATGGCATTATCCAGGCCATTGTTAACTGCCTGCAGTAGATTCATTCTCGAAGTGGTTGCCTGGTTCATCAACTAGCCCTCCCCTTGTATTCCATAGCTTTGCGGATACTTGGCTATATGTTTTTCAAGGGCGCTGAACTGCTCGGCAAGATGGGTCGGTGGGATTTTATAGACATCAGCAATCAATTCTTCGAGGGGTGGCTTGGGACGTTTTTCTGCCAGTTTAAGTTCAGCGAGAATCTCGGTGCGAAACTCATTATGAAGTTTTTCATCGTGATTCTCGTCCCACCACTGCTGCTTGAGCAGCCAGTTTTTCATGCGGTTAAGAGGATCTTTCTGTCTCCACGTCTCCTCCTCTTCGGGACTGCGATAACCACTGGGATCATCCGAGGTGGAGTGGGCGCCAAGCCGGTAACTCATGGTTTCAATCAGTACCGGCT
>JABBBF010000213.1:0-3911 GCA_018607545.1 SAR92 clade bacterium
TTCGAACCAAAGTATTTGTCGAAGGAAAACCAATCAAGTTTGAGATTGTTCTTGAAGGGCGGATTGGTCTGGCCAAGCCTGGAAAGAAAGATAGTATTTTAGGCGTCGCCACTTTAACCCTAATAGATATGGCTGCAAGTAAGCTGCTTGCGAATTCTGATCGAGGCCTAGATATAGGTGTGCATTGCCGGGATGTTATAGACCTTGCGATGCTTAATCTTAGCAAGCCAGAATTTATTGAGGCGACCACAAAATCCAAAGCAGCCTATGGTGAGGCGATCTTAAAAGACCTTTCCAAGGTGATTGACATGTTAGGCGATGCGAATGGATTGCTTGAGCGTTGCATAAAGGCGATGGATGTTTCAGTCCCTCGGGCTCTTCTTTGGCAGAATATCAGCAAAGTGAAAAGCCATATAGCTAATGGAATACCTGAGTGATGATAACTGCCCTTATTAAATTCTTATAAAAATAATCCTTACTATCTCTCTTTCAGTTCGATAGTTCTAAATCAAACTAACCTTTCCACCCTCCATTTCCCAGCTCAAACATTATCGTCAATTTTCTACAACCTACTCCTGCCATGTATTGATTTGTTATCCTTCCTAAAAAATTATATATTAATGTATAGCTCTTTAGCTGTAAGACTTATAGTCAAGCCAGCAGTACGTGATTAATTAAGATTAAAAATAAAAATATATTATAAAGAGGAGTGGGAGTGTGTTAGATAAAATCGTAAAAAGCACCCTTGTGGTGACATTAATGTTTTTTGGTGCTTCAGCAATTGCTGATGGTCATGCTGATGGCCATGCTGAAGAAAAGTCTTACCCAACCTTTGGTATTGCGCATTTTGCCTGTAATTACAATGAGGGAAAAGATCTTGGCGACTTATTAAAAGTCAGTGAAAAGTGGAGTGAGTGGGCAACAGAAACAATGGACCACCCTTACTCTGCATGGCTTTTTACTCCCATGTTTTTTGACAGTTCAAGAAGCCATGATGTCTATTGGATTGGCACATCTGACAGTGAATCAACCTTGGGCGCTGTACAGGATCAGTGGTTGAAAACGGGTGCCAAGTACCAGGCGGAATTCAATAAGGTTATTACCTGTGATCGTCATAATATGTTTCGTGGGCAGTCTTTGCGAAATACTCTGGATGGCTCTGCATCGGGTAACGCCCAGTTCTTTGCTTGTTCGTTTAAAGAAACGGCTACGCCTGAGAAGTTTGAGGCGGGCACCAAGGGCTTTAGAGCGTTCGTTGATACCCTAGACCTGAAGGAGGGTATTTGGCGCTGGTGGCCAGGTGCTGGACATTTTGATCGTCCCGATTGGGATTTTCTTGAAGTGGTAGGTTCTGGTAGTTTAGAGCAACGCTTTGCTAATAAAGCCAAGTATGACGCACATAACGGCGATGCTAAGTGGTTCGAAAACAACGGGGATAATTTGCAATGTGCCTATGTAGCTGACGCTAACTATATTCAGGTTAAGTAAGCTGATAGTTTAATCCTGAAGTAGAAAATAGAAAAAGGCTTGGTCTTGTACCAAGCCTTTTTTTTACCTAAAGTTTGTGTGTGTAATTATGCCTCTTTCAGAGTGGGTGCCGCCGGTGTCATCAAGCTGTAACTCTGCGTCTGATTAATTTGGCGACGATAAAGGGCCGTGCAATTAATACTTTCAAATAGATCCCAAAGACCACAAACCACAGAATAAATGATATGGTCTCATTTTGCGGCCACACTCGTTCTAAAAATATGCCAATAACGGCAAAGCTAATTGCTGCGAGCACTATGAATAAAAGTGCCTGCCGATGACTAAAGCCAGTGCGAATAAGAATATGGTGTAAGTGGGTTCTATCCGCATGAAAAGGGGATCTGTGTTTGATGATTCTGCGCAGCATTGTTCTGATCATATCCATCAATGGAATAGCGACTAGCCATAGTGTTGTGGCCGGATTGATGACCTCTCGTTCACTCTGTGAAAAATAAATCATGGCAATGGCCACGGCGCAGCCCAGGAACATACTGCCCGCATCGCCCATAAAGATTTTAATCTTCGGGCAAACTCTTAGATTGAAAGCCAGGAATATGGCAATGGAGGTGCACAGGTAGGTCAAAAGAAGCACTTCATTTTTGGGTGCCTGGCCATAGGCGAGGAACAGCAGGCTACTCAACGAGACCAGGGTAAGGCTGCCTGCTAATCCGTCGATACCATCTGACATGTTGAAGGCATTGCAGAGTCCGGTAATGGCGATGGCGGTAAATGGAATTGCCAGCAAGCCTAGGTGAAGCTCGCCTATAGGCAGCAGATTACCTAGAGTGTTTACTTTTACGCCTATGCCAGCAATAGCCACGCCTGCCATCAGTTGCACTATTAGACGATAGCGCGCCTGAAGTGGATAGCGATCATCCAGCATGCCGACAAGAGTCACTAAACCGCATATCAATGCTATGCCAATAAATGTATCTGAGAGCTTAAGAAACAGCAGTGAACTTAGGATAACCGATAGGTAGATAGAGATGCCGCCAATTAGGGGGATGGCACCAGAATGATTTTTACGCTTAGAGGGCCTGTCTAGAAGGCCAATGGTGTGAGAAATGGGTATCAGCAATCTGATGATTAGAAAACTGAGGGCTGCAACTCCGGCAAGTGATGGCAAATAATGCATCATATGTTGTCCTCCAATGACAACGTAAATCCTTTTTATAGCACTTTTTATGGTATCTATTGGCTCTATCGTAGATAAAGGTCAATAGATACGCAAAAAAAAGTGGCTCCGCCTGCTGGGCTCGAACCAGCGACCCAATGATTAACAGTCATTTGCTCTACCAACTGAGCTAAGGCGGAATCGTGTCTTCTCTGACAGGCGCGCATTCTAGGCGGCCTAGCGGGTTGAGTCAACATTTTCTGAACGCAAAATTGCGCCTAATTCAGTCTGATAGACAAAGTCCTTTTAATGGGGCTGCATAGTCTAGGTGTTGAAACCAGTGGGTGTCGGAACTGATTCAACTTTTTACTTGCGGCCAAGGGCGCTAAATGCAGATCTTCGGAGCTATTTTTTGTCTGTTGCCACGCAATTGAAGTCTTACAGTCTGTATAATCCGTAACATTGAAAAATCGCCGCTATCTATAAATAGGCTGACAAAGGGACTGCAACAAAAGCGATGGTGAATCTATTTAAACTACTTATGAAGCCTGTCTGGGTTTTATTATTGATGCTCTGGTTTGCGCAACTGGGTTTTGCTGCAGAGTCCAGCGCCAGTAATAACTCTGATACAAAGGTCTCGTTATCCGCAGAAAAGACGGTTCTGCAAAGCTTTGATCCGCTGTTTACTCGGGTAACGCTGGAACTCTCAAAATACCAGCAGCGCTATCTAAATGACCCAGCCGCCTATGATGAGTTTGTTAACCGGGTTTTAAAGCCCCGGTGGGATAGCCGATCTACCAGCAGTGCACTGCTTGGCAGGGCAGGTTTTGAGCAGTTGAACGAGGCCGATAGAGTAGCGTTGGTCGACGCCGTGGAAAATACCTTGCGGCGCTATGCTTTTGAGGGGCTCGAGCACTATTCCGGGCAGCGGTTTCGCGTGGTCGATGTGGTTGTAAACCCGCGTGCCAATATGGGCTGGGTTCAGGTATTGATGGAATCCCCGGTGATCCCGGATCTGCATCTGGATGTACTGATCAAGCAGGTGAGCGCAGATAGCTGGAAGGCCGTTGATGTGCGCTTTAAGGGCATTACCTACGTGGCGGTCAAGAAGCATAAATTCCGCAAGATAATTGAAGAGAAGGGCATACAGGCGTTGATTGGCGAACTGCAGGACAAAAACCGGGATTACTTTGCTGATATTTGTGGCAGAGCCAATATCGCCGGCAGGCCTCCCTGCCCGGCGCAGGATGATAACCGTGGCGAATAAGGG
>JABBBF010000213.1:3952-7060 GCA_018607545.1 SAR92 clade bacterium
TGCCGCCACTGACCGTGGTCAGCGACTACTCGCCAGCCGGAGATCAGCCCGCTGCCATCAAGGGTTTAGTGCAAGGCCTGCAAAATGGCCTCGCCGGGCAGACCCTGTTGGGGGTAACGGGATCGGGCAAGACTTTTACTGTGGCCAAGGTGATGGAAGCGGTGCAGCGCCCGACGATCGTCATGGCCCACAATAAAACCCTGGCCGCTCAGCTTTACGGGGAATTTAAAAGTTTCTTTCCCAATAATGCCGTTGAGTACTTTGTCTCCTATTACGATTACTATCAGCCTGAAGCCTATGTACCATCCTCGGATACCTTTATTGAGAAAGATGCTGCGGTAAACGCGCATATTGAGCAGATGCGTCTGAGTGCCACCAAGGCGCTGATGGAGCGCCGCGATGTGATTGTGGTGGCAACCGTATCGGCAATTTATGGTCTCGGTGATCCGGAATCCTATTTAAAGATGCTTTTGCATCTCTCCCGCGGTGAGAAAATTGATCAGCGCGATATCCTGCGGCGTCTCGCTGAGCTGCAATACAAGCGCAATGATGTTGACTTCGACCGCTCCTCCTACCGGGTGCGCGGCGATGTTATCGATGTCTATCCCGCTGACTCCGATTATGAAGCTCTGCGTATTGAGCTGTTTGATGATGAGGTGGAAAACCTTACCCTGTTCGATCCGCTGACCGGCGAAGTGCTGCGCAAAGTGCAGCGCTTTACCATCTATCCAAAATCCCACTATGTCACCCCGCGCAATACGGTTCTCGAAGCGACAGATAAGATTAAAGAGGAGCTCGGCGTGCGCCTTGAGCAGCTGCGCTCGGTGGATAAGCTGGTCGAAGCCCAGCGCCTGGGTGAGCGGGTGCGCTACGACACCGAAATGATGCGCGAGCTGGGTTACTGCAACGGCATTGAAAACTATTCCCGCTATCTGTCCGGCCGACCGCCGGGCGAGCCACCGCCAACGCTGTTTGATTATCTGCCCGACGATGCATTGCTGATTATTGATGAGTCCCATGTGACCGTGCCGCAGATTGGCGGCATGTACAAAGGGGATCGCTCGCGCAAAGAGACCCTGGTCGAATACGGCTTTAGATTGCCCTCGGCACTGGATAATCGGCCACTGCGTTTTGATGAGTGGGAAAATCTGGCGCCTCAGATGATTTTTGTCTCAGCGACACCGAGTAGGTACGAGGCAGCAAATGCCGGCCAAATTGTCGAGCAGGTGGTACGTCCGACCGGCTTATTGGATCCTATTCTCGAAGTGCGTCCGGCGCAGACCCAGGTTGACGATGTACTGTCTGAAATTCGCAAGCGGGTTGCCGATGATGAGCGGGTTTTGATTACGGTTTTAACCAAGCGTATGGCTGAGGATTTAACCGATTATCTCGCCGAGCACGGGGTGCGGGTTCGCTATTTGCACTCGGATGTCGACACTGTCGAGCGGGTTGAGATTATTCGCGATCTGCGCCTCGGAGAGTTCGATGTGCTGGTGGGCATCAACCTGCTGCGTGAAGGCCTGGATATGCCGGAAGTCTCGCTGGTGACTATTTTTGATGCGGATAAAGAGGGCTTTTTGCGCTCCGAGCAGTCACTGATTCAAACCATTGGCCGCGCCGCCCGCCACGTTAAGGGCAAGGCGATTCTCTATGCCGACAAGATAACCGGCTCTATGCAGAGAGCGATCGACGAGACCGAACGCCGTCGCGCCAAACAGATTGAACACAATACCAAGCATGGATTAGTCCCCATAGGCATCAAAAAATCGGTGGCCGACATTATGGAGGGCGCCTATGCCGGGCAGGGTAAAAACAAGCGCGGGAAAAAGGTTGCCGAGGGTTTGGGCAGTTACGATATTTCCATGGAGGCGGCACCGGTTGGCAATATCGCCAAAGAGCTTAAACGTCTCGAAGAGAGGATGTACCAGCATGCCCGCGACCTCGAGTTTGAAGAAGCAGCCCAGACCAGGGACCAGATTGGCAAGCTGCGCGAGCAGATGCTAAAGGGCTGATCCCTCATCGTTAATCGTTAATTACAGGCTGCAGTCCCTCTGTATTGATATCGATATAAATACCTTTGGCGCTGTTGACCAGCTGCGATATACGCACATCGCCCAAGATACTTAGATGCCGGTAGGCATCGGTTTCACAGAGATCATAATAATGCCCTAACAGCAGAATTGCTTCGTTGAGGGCCAGCGAGATCGCAGCCTCCAAATCCTCGGCTACGGCTGTGGCGACCATCTTTCCGGGGGTTGTCATAAAAGGAAACTTTACCCCGCAGTTGTCTTTTACATGCATTCGAAAGGCGCCCGTCAAGGCGGTTTCCACTGCTGCACCAGCCACTTCACCATCTCCTTGCAGTGCATGGCCATCGCCAACAGAAAAGCCGGCCCCTTCTACCGAGACCGGAAAATAAACTCTGGTGCTGGGGCCAAACAGGCGTATATCCATATTGCCGCCAAAATAACCGGGAATAAGCGAGCTCAGCACACCGTCTTCCGGGCGCGGCATAACCCCCATAAAACCAAAAAACGGCGCCGCCTTAATTTCTTGTCCCCAGGGAAGCTCGACCAATGCTCTTCTGATCTCAATCGGAATGGTGATAATTTCCGGGTTCTCCTCCAGTTCCGGCATAATCCCTGTGCCGGGTTTGAGCTCATGCCATCCCCAGTTTTGCCGAACCTCCGCATCGAGCACATCCACAGCCAATAAGTCGCCAGGCATAGCGCCCTCAACATAGACCGGCCCAGTCAAAATATGCGGGCCCAGTTGCGGCTTGCGCTTGCGCAGAATCTTTTTGTGTTCCGGGAGTATCTCAAAATCGTCGCGATTCTCTGGCAGCTTGTCTTTGCCACCGGAGACTGTATCTATGGTGATGTAGTGACCGGATTCCATACTCAGCACAGGCTCGATATCGGCCGATAAATGTCCCCAGTGAATCGTCTCCGGGGAACATGGCAGTTGGTGCATTTTGAAATTGTCATCACTATGGCTCATAAGCTTTTTTCCATCAGTAGTGGTTGTGGTGAGTTTTTTGACGCTGCAGGCTTATTATTAATAGGCGGAAATTGCTGCTCCGTCGACCAAAATATTTTGACCGGAAAT
>JABBBF010000130.1 GCA_018607545.1 SAR92 clade bacterium
TTTCAGCTTCAACGCCAATTCGCTCGAGAATCACACTGAGATCGTTCTCCAGAGATTCGAAGCGGCCGACAAAGTCGACCAAATCATTGCCGAAGGAATCGGTAACAAAACGGCTCTGATTGATTTTGTTGCGCTTGATCTCATAGTGAATATAAGACTCAAAACTATCAATATTATTGATCTTTTTACTTCGGTGATGGTGTTGATTGGATTTAATGTAATGGTAGTAAGAAACCAACAGTGCCCAGGGGTTTCGCACAAAAGCAAACTTGTAATAATCATCAAATACCGAATTCGAATACATTACCTGCATCTGTCGAGCAGTGGAGTGTTTTCGTCCGCGAACCCAGTGAAAGGGCCCGACCCAATTTACATTGATACCTATTTTGGCCAGCAGCCGATTAATCCAGACTTCCTCGGGTTTATCGCTAAAACTTTTTAGTGCGGCAGTGACACTTGTCCCGGCTGATTTGGGGATATGTACGAATAGAAACTTCTGTTGACTGGAAACTAACATGATCAGTAACATAACAGAAAATATTGGAAAAATCCTCACATGATTAGCCTAACAAAAAAGACAAATAAGCTTCTATTACAGCTTCGTGAGGTAATTCAACCAGCTAGGGAAGGGATAATTTTTATCCATATAAATAAGACCGGTGGAAGCAGTATTGGCAAGGCTCTGGGCATGCCCCTTGAACACAGGACAGCAGTTGAAAAAATCGCTCAACTGGGACAAAAAAAATGGGATAGCTGTTTTTCTTTCGCGGTAGTGAGAAACCCCTGGGACAAGGTTGTCTCCCATTACCACTACCGGGTTCAAACCAATCAAACTGGTTTGGCAGACGCTCAAATAGAGTTTAAACAATGGGTAAAGCTCTGCTACCAAGAGCAGAATCCAGCCTACTATGACAAGCCAAAAATGTTTCAGCCACAAACCGATTGGATTGCAGATCAGCAGGGAAATATCAAAGTAAATCATATCTGCAAATTTGAGACGCTCAATGCAGACTTTGCAACGCTCTGCAAGACCATTAACAAAACAGCAGAACTGCCTCATATCAAAACCTCAAATCGCGGAAAATATTCCGAATACTACGATGATACGACTGCAGAAATAGTCCGCAAATGGTTTCAGGAAGATATAGATCTATTTAATTACAAATTTTGATTTAAAGCTTGTGACTTATAGATTTTTAAATCTCTTCTGCAAGCTATCAATATGTTTTTTATCCGGATTTCGCCAAGATGTGGGGACACAATATTCGCTTTTTAGATAAGCGAGGAAATTTTCAATCAGCCCAATATCCAATTCCCATAAAGGCAACTGGTTAACCGCCTCAGACAGATCAGAGGCGTTCTTAACCGGATGACACAGCCCCTCAATACCATAACAGGCCTCGCCAAGAACAATCACCCGCTTGTGCAAAAGTATGGATTCAAGACCAACACTGGAATTTACCGTGATAACTGCATCGGCTTTTTCTATAAGCTCTTTTGTATCTCTGTTACTAAAAATTATATTTGGATTTTTACTGTAGAGTTCAGTGTATTTATATGGATCTGAGGGGTGCTCTTTTATAACAAACTTTAATGGTTGCTCGCTGTTTTGCTCAGCAAAATTAACCCACTGATAAAGATCGACCATGCTTTTTATGTTTTTTGAATTCAATAAAATCTGACTGTCGAATTTCACCTGAAACGGGACAAATATATATTTTTCAGGCAGTGCTGCGTAAAAATTTTTATTTTTGGCATGAGCTTTTTTTGACCGATGAAATTTTCTGGTAACTAACTCGCGCTCAATAAGAGTCTTATCATTTTTGTATTCCCTGTAAAACTGCGCGTCCCTCGGCAGGCTGTTAGCGTCATTAACACCTGACAAATCAAATGTAGTGGTATCAGGTAACAGACCATTTTCAAAATGAACTACAGGGATATTTAATTTTTCCGCTAAGATTTTTATCGCCTGCTCTGGAAGCCTGTGGCCATTCCAAAGGGCAATAGATTTGGGTTTGCAAGCATGAATCAACCCGGAAAATTGGCGGTAATAAAACTTAAATTTAGCCTCATAATAGAATCCCAATAAGCGCCAAAGCCATTGAGGAAAATTATATTTGGCTTTTTTTCGCTGAAGATGGAATTCAGTGCCTGCTTTAATTTCAGCATCTGAAAGAGGAGGCGCATGGAGCTTTATATAAGATTTAGGGGTGAAATCAAAGACTGACGAATGCAGATCTAGGTTCCGTTTCAAATACTGAAAGTATCTGTACATGGAACCATGTTTTGAAATAAACAGAACATCCATATCCTACAATCCTTACCTTCCTGGTAATCATTAGCATTTTAACCTTTCAGATTTAATGCCAGTGTTCAGCTACCCACTTTGCCGGCTTAAACCGGCGGTACCATTTACCGCTTACGCCAGCGATGGCCTCATGGGGATCGGGCTTACCATGAAATACTAGCACACGAGTATCTACAGGCATCTCTGTTTCACGAGCTATAAACAGTGAAAAGGGCTTGATGCAGTGACGCTTAAAGCTGCGACACCAGCTATCAGGCCAATAGACCAGTGCATTTTTTGCCATCAGTGCCGCGGACAGATACTCCTGTTCGTTGCGATGGGTCTTTTTGATTTGCTCAAAGGATTTTTCAAATTCGGCAAGCACTTCCGGATGAGCACCCACTTCAAAACGATAGACCGATGAGTTTCCGGTGCCGTCCTTTTTGATCCAGTCTTTAATGATCATTACTTCACCCGGGTAATCAAATAGATCATCCAGGCTGCCAGTAATAATTAAATCTAGGTCTAGGCACAGCACTTTGCCCCTGAGGTCATAGAGGGTCTCGGCAAAAACTGCCAGCTTATTCCAACCGCGCTCGGGGCCACCCAGATCAACAGAGAGCTCAGGGAGCGGAAATACTTCTACGTGCTCGTTTAAACCGCTGCCATCTTCAGTTAGACAGATAAAACGAAAGTCTCGGCTCATATTGCGGGCAACCATCGAATACAGGGTATTTACATAATCCCCTGAATACTTGGTTCCCCACTTCATGCATAAAACATTAACCATTTCTTGTGCCATGACTTTGAATATTTCCCGAGCTGGTTTTTATTTAGCGACTGGCGCTAACCAGTTTTGATATTTATTATTTTTACCACGCACCAGATCAAAGTAGGCCGCTTGCAATACTGTGGTAATTGGACCGCGTTTACCGCTGCCAATAATACGGCTGTCGTATTCGCGAATCGGCACAACCTCGGCAGCTGTGCCGGTAAAGAAGGCTTCATCACTGATATAAACTTCGTCGCGGCTGATGCGCTTTTCGCGCACTTCGATGCCGTGGTCTGCCGCCAGTTTAAACACTGTATCGCGGGTAATACCGTCGAGACAGGAGGTTAGGTCTGGTGTGTAGATAACGCCGTCGCGGACAATAAAGAAGTTTTCTGCACTGCCCTCGGCAACATAGCCTTCGGGGTCGAGCATAATCGCTTCGTCGCAGCCAGAGTCCAGTGCTTCGCGGAGTGCCAACATCGAGTTGATATAATTGCCGCTAGCCTTGGCTTTTACCATGGTGATATTCACATGGTGCCTAGTGTAAGACGAGGTGCGAACTTTAAGGCCAGTCTCAAGGGTTTCTGGAGACATATACGAGGGCCAATCCCAACCGGCAATACCTACATGGACTTTAAGCCCTTCAGCGCGCAGTCCCATGCCTTCAGAACCTAAAAAGACTAGCGGGCGAATATAAGCGGCATCCAATTTGTTAGCGCGAATCACTTCACGGTGCGCTTCGCAAATTTCTTCCTGACTGAAAGGTACTTGCAGGTGAAGAATTTTGGACGAGTTAAACAGGCGCTTAATATGGTCTTCCAGACGGAAAATACAGGTGCCAGAGCTCTCCGTTTCATAGGCGCGAATGCCTTCGAAAACGGCGTTGCCGTAGTGTAGGGATGAAGTGAGGAAATGCGTCTGCGCATCTCGCCAATCAACCATTTTGCCATCCATCCAGATAAAACCATCGCGGTCCGAAAACGACATCGACCTATTCCTCTTATTAACTATTGATTATCAAATAACTGTTGCCACTGAGCCGTCACTATTTCCCGACACTCAAGAAGCTCTGAACTGGCCACTTCCGGCAACTGATTTTGCAGCTGCAGGCGATGTCCCGCGGAGCGATATCTTTTATAGGTGTCAATTAGCTGGCTGGATTGTTGCTCTGATAGTAGTCCGCTCTGAGCCAGTGACTCGAGTATGCGGATGGTATCACTCCAGCGAGTTAGTTCGGGATGGTTGTGCGACCAAGCCAAGACTGCAAATTGAACCATAAATTCAATATCGACGATACCTCCGACACCTTGCTTAAGGGAGAATTTGCCATCTTTTCTCGTTTGCCCTAGGTGTTTACGCATTTTTTCACGCATTTCGACCACCTGAGTGCGCAGAGATTGTTCACAGCGCTGCTGTTCAAGAATGCTTTTTCGCGCCAGATCAAATGCTTCACCGAGATCCCGATCACCGGCAACCACTCGCGACCGCACCAGTGCCTGATGCTCCCATGTCCAGGCATTCTCGCGCTGATACTTTTCAAACGCGGCTAGGGAAGAGACCAGCATTCCAGAATTACCTGAAGGGCGCAGACGCATATCAATTTCATAGGCGACGCCAGAGGGGGTTACGGTCGATAGCAGGTGAATAATTCGCTGCCCGAGGCGAACAAAAAAAGTACTGTTGTCGATAACTCTGGGGCCGGTGGTGTTCTGCTTGTAAGAGCCCTGTCCGCCAGTGTCGCTGTATAAAAACACCAGATCTAAATCCGACTTATAGCCGAGCTCTATACCACCCATTTTACCGTAGGCAACCACAATAAAGCCCGGCACCTTGCCATCACGACTCTGGGGCTGACCGTACTGGTCGGCCATCTGTTTCCAAGCGATATTTATGCTGTGCTCAATCACCACCTCGGCAAGCCAGGTCAGGTAATCACTCACTTGCATCAGCGGCATTACATCGGTTAGCTCACAGGCGGCAACACGCAAGTTATTGGAGCGCACAAAATAGCGGATTGTTTCCATCTGCTGCTCCAGATCGTCGTCCGGAATTCGTAACATATGCTGACGCAGATGATCCTGCAAATTCTCTTTACTGGGGGCTGTATACAGGCTGCGTGAGTCGAGCAGTTCGTCGAGCAGTGCTGGGTAAGCGGTGAGCTGGTCGGCTACCCACAGACTTCGTTCACAGAGAAGAACTAGTTGCTGTAAGGCTTTGGGGTTTTCCCCCAGCAGAGCCAGATAGGCGCTGCGTCGCAATACCGCCTGCACAAGACCAATTACCCGACTCAGGGTCACGCTGTTATCGGTGGCGGTTGAGCAGGCATAAACCAGTTTTGGCATCAGCCGATCGAGACGATTGCGCGGCTCTGCGTCGAGAGCTAAAACGGCTCTGCTCTGGTACAGGCTGTAAAGCTGTTGAGCGACGCTCTCAGGATCTTTAAAGCCGCTGCTGCGTAATTGAGCTTCCAACTCCGCAATATCCATCTGATGCAATGAGCTGTTATCGTCTTCGCTGCCAATCAAATTGGCCTCGCCTGCATCCTCAGCCTGATCCGGATCGGCAAATATATCGGCGAATATTTTTTTCACATGCTGACGATGCTGTTGCAGCTGCTGATCAAAATCCTGCCAATTATCAAAGCCTAAAATTGTTGCGACACGCTGTTGCCCAAGTTCGTCATCGGGCAGTTCCTGAGTCTGCTTGTCGTCTATTCCCTGCAGGGCGTGTTCGGTATTGCGCAAAAACAGATAGGCATTCCATAGGTCATTGATATCCTCAGGGTCTAATACCTGATCCGCAGCCAGCTGTTGCAGTGCTTGATAGAGAGACTGGGTCTGCAGATCAATATTGCGGCCACCGCGGATAAGCTGAAATGCCTGAGCAATAAATTCCACTTCGCGAATACCGCCGGGACCGAGCTTAATATCGCTCTGCATTCCTTTGCGCAGAATTTCTCGATCTATCGCTTTCTTTAAATCCCGCAGCGCTTCAATAGCACCAAAGTCGAGGTATTTACGATAGGTAAACGGCCGCAGAATGCTCTCCAGATAGTCTCTATCTGCTAGCTCGCCAGTCACTGCTCGAGCCTTGACCATTGCGTAGCGCTCCCACTCACGACCCTGAGTCTGATAGTACTCTTCAAGGGCATCAAAGCTCATAACCAACGGTCCACTCTGGCCATAGGGACGCAGTCGCATATCCACTCTAAAGACAAATCCATCGGCGGTTTTGCGATCCAGCGCGGCAATCAATTTTTGACCAAGGCGAGTAAAAAACTCCTGATTGGAAGCTGTTTTAGCCTGAATAGAAGAGGCTGGTCGCTGAGTTATTCCCTTTCTGGGATAGGCAAAAATAAGATCTATATCGGAGGATATATTGAGTTCATGGGCACCCATTTTGCCCATGGCTACAACAATCATCTGCTGTTCGGCCGGCTCTTTTCGCGAAGGCTGTTTTTCTAATGAACCCGTTTGATTATCGCCACGATAGGCGGTGCCCAGCTCTTCACAGGTGATTGGATGTAGAACTGAGATCGCGGCATTAATCGCAGACTCAGCCATGGATGTCATATCGGCAGTGGTTTCAAGCAGCGGAGCCTGACGACTAAAGTCTCGCCAAATAATGCGTATTAACTCGCGGCGGCGAAACTTTCTCAGCTGCTGACTAAGCTCTTCTTCGCTGCAATCGGCCGGCAGGCGCTGCTCCATATGCTGTTGCATGCTCTGTCGAGATTCCTGCAATGAAGAGCCTGGTGGTGAATAGCAGCACTGCAAATCACCGCTCTCCACTAGCTCCTGAAATTCCAGTGGATGCAGTTGGCACTGCTGCGCGACAAAGTCACTACAGCCCCACAGCAATTGAAGATGCTCTGTAAATAGAGGATATTTTGGGTTGCTGGCAATTAGGCCAGAGAGCCATGCCGGGTCAGGATGGGCGGCCTGAAATCCTTCGAGGTATCGCTGATATTTCGCTGTAATCA
>JABBBF010000186.1:0-352 GCA_018607545.1 SAR92 clade bacterium
TAGTGGGTGGCAACCCGTTTAAAACCACCGCCATCTACACCCTGATCCACTACCTTGAGCGACGCTGGGGTGTGTTCTTTTGTATGGGCGGAACTGGCAAACTGGTTGAAGAATTATCGGCCCTAATGCAGCGCCAGGGCATTAAAATTCAGCTAGGTGCCGATGTCGACGAAATTGTCCTGGACGGCAAGCGCGCCAAAGGCGTACGACTTAATGGCGGCGAAGTATTAAATGCCGACCTGGTAGTCTTTGGGGGCGATCCCGAGACCTGTTACAAGCATCTACTGCCGGCAAAGAAAACCTTCAGCCTGCCGAGCATTAAAAAACAGTACTCTATGGGCCTCTATGTGCT
>JABBBF010000186.1:362-6962 GCA_018607545.1 SAR92 clade bacterium
CAGACCCACAGCCACCGATAAAAGCTTTGCGCCGGAAGGCTGCGAATCCTTTTATGTGCTCTGCCCGGTGCCCAATCTTCTCGGCGATATCAACTGGGAAACTGAAGGGCCTGTACTTCGAGACAGAATTGTCGAAGCCCTAGAAGAGACCATACTCCCAGAGCTCTCCTCGGTAATTGAAGAAGTGTTCTGGATGACACCAGAGGACTTCGCCAAGGATTACCGCTCCATGCATGGTGCCGGCTTCTCCATTGAACCGAGACTTACACAATCGGCCTGGTTCCGCTTTCACAACCGTGACAGAGCCATCCCCAACCTCTATTTTGTCGGTGCCGGCACTCACCCAGGCGCAGGGCTACCCGGCGTTGTCAGCTCAGCCAAAGTGGTTGAGGAGCTTCTAACCGGGGTTGAGGTAGGTTCGGGCGGTTAACTGATGAACAATCCGCAGGCCAAGCAGGTTCTCGCCCGAAACGGTAAATCCTTTTATTGGGCAAGTCTCTTTCTCGGGCCTGCACTGGCCGACCGCGCCGCACGTCTCTATCAATTCTGTCGCTTTGTCGACGACCTTGCCGATGGCGACCTACCCCACCGACTCGACTCCCTCGAAGATATTCGCGCCGGACTGACAGACCCGCAACATCCCGCAGTCGCAACGATCCCGGAACTGGGAGCCTTTATTGCCCTGGCCAATGAAAGCAATATTCCCCTCAATGCCGCCGGTGAATTACTCGACGGTATGCTCCGCGATCAACTGCCCACTGCCGTTGAAAGCGAAGCCGAACTGCTGCGCTACTGCCATGCGGTGGCCGGCACTGTCGGGCTGATGATGTGCCGGGTACTCAACTGCCAGCACCCCCGCGCCGATAGCTTTGCCATTGATTTAGGCATCGCCATGCAGCTCACCAATATTGCCCGGGATGTTCTCGAAGATGCCCGTATGGATCGTCGCTACCTGCCCGCCAGCTTTTTTCAAACGCCGCTTAGTGCCGAGACCATTGGCCAGGCTGCCAATAACAGCCATCAGCCGGTAGCCGCCGCCATTAACCAACTGTTGGAATTGGCCGATCGCTATTACGCCAGCGCCCTGCTCGGCATCCACCTGCTGCCCTGGCGCAGTCGGTTTTCAATTATTGTTGCCCTGCGAGTCTACCGGCAGATTGGCCGCCAGCTTAAAAACGCTGGCCTGCACTGGTGGCGTGGCCGCACTATGGTTAGCAAAGCGGTTAAACTACGCCTGAGTATCAGCAGCCTGGCTGACCTGATATCCGGAATGGGACCCAGCAAAGTGCCCGCTCACAAAACCAGCTTGCACAAACATTTGAAGGGGCTGGCCGGTGTCGACTGAGAATGTGACTGAAAATGTGCCTGAGAATATGAATGAGTTTGATATTGCAATTATTGGCGGCGGCAATGCGGGCATAACCCTTGCAGCACAGCTGGCATCCCAGGCCAGCCCGCCAAACACCGTTGTCATCGAACCCCAGAGCACAGACCAGCGCGATTGCAGCTGGGGACTCTGGGCACTGGACCAGCAGGCACAACAACTCAGCCATTCAACAAAGGGCCGCTGGCAACGCTGGCAGCTGGTCGATAACCACAGCCGCATTATTCACAGCAGCGACCAATACAGCTATCTAAGCCTGTGCTCCGCAGACTATCTACGAGACTGCGTAGCCCAACTGCGCGACCCTGTAAGCTTGATTAAGGATTCTGTAAGCGCACTAAAAACTGAGCAAAATCAGACTGTTATTGAGACCGACCAGGGCCAATACAGAGCCAAAACCGTCTACGACAGTCGCCCACCAAAACTAACCGAAAATGGTTTGCGGCAACATTTTCTCGGGCTGCATATCCACAGCAAACAGCCGATTACACAGCCGGATATTGCCACCCTGATGGACTTTCGGGTCGACCAGTCACGGGGACTGCACTTTATCTATGCCCTGCCCTTTTCAGAACATCATTTGCTAGTTGAATCCACATTGATCTCAACCAGCGTTGAACCCCAGGAATGGTATCGCAACGCCATTGAAGGCTGGCTGCGCGACAATAATATTGAAGTCGCGGAAATTATCAGTGAGGAGATGGGTGTTATTCCCATGGACACACTGATTGTGAATAGACCGGCTACTGACCCAACGACCGGATTATCGAAAAAACAACCGCTGATCGCCAATATTGGTGCCGCCAGCGGCGCGGTAAGGCGCTCATCGGGCTATGCCTTTCAACATATCCAGCAGCAGGTAAGGCAACTGGCCGCGGGCATTGCCCAGGGCAATATGGCTGTTCCAACACCTATCGCCAGCCGTCTAACGGCGATGGATGAAATATTTAATGGCGTACTACTCAGCCGCCCGGATCTCAGCGTATCCCTGTATATGCGAATGGCCAGCGCCCTGAACGGCGACCAGTTTGCACGCTTTATGCTCGGCAAGGCAACGACCAGTGATTGGCTGCGGGTGATAGCAGCTATGCCGAAAGGGGTATTTTTGAGGCAGCTTTTAAAGCAGCTTTTTAAAAAAGTAGTAAGGCCGCTCTCCCATGCCTGACCCAAGTCTACTATCCACCGCATCGCTAATTGCCATCGCCGCCATCCTGCTGATTGGCGTGCCTCATGGCGGCCTAGATGGCGCAGTCGCGCGACGGGTCGGCTGGCCCAGAGGCACAGTGCCCTGGATACTATTTCATCTAATTTATCTGTTATTGGCGGCAGCCGTAGTCGGCCTCTGGTGGCACTACCCGCTGCCAAGCCTGGTATTTTTTCTGCTTATCTCGGCACTGCACTTTGGCAGCAGTGATATTCGCCATATCAGCCCACCTTTAACGCGAGCCGCCTGGTTGCCGCTGCTGGCCCACGGTGGCCTAGTAGTGATTGCCATACCCGTCTTTCAAAGCAGTGCCGTAGAACCGCTATTTGCCCTATTGGTTGGTGCCGACAACAGTCTCTGGCTACTCAAACAAATTGACCGGCTACTGCTGCCCTGGGCAGCCTGCCTGTTTTTCTACCTAATATATACGGTGTATCAACCGCGCTGGCGCGGCGCGCTATTTAACCTTAGTCTGTTGGTTTTACTGGCCTATCTACTGCCACCACTGGTTAGCTTTGCACTCTACTTTTGTCTCTGGCACAGTCGCACGCATATGCAACGCATCTGGAGCAGTATTGCCCCAGACCAGCGCCGGCGCAGCGCAATTGAAACCGTTATTTACAGCCTTTTGGCTTACGCCGCAGCGGCACTCTATTTTATATTACAACACGACGAACTCAGAGCCTCGGCATTAGCACCATCACTAGTACAGCTGACCTTTATTGGCCTCGCCGCCTTGACGGTACCACATATGTTATTAGTTGATTTTATTCACGGACAGCGGGAAGAACAGCAGCATGACTGATATAAGCAAACGCAAAGCAGATCATATTAATCTGGCACTGCAACCCAGCCACCAAGCGGCAAATTCTGCCGGCTTTGATGGCGTTCGCTTTGAGCATAACTGCCTGCCCGAACTGCACACGGAAAACATTGACTGCTCGACGGTTTTCCTCGACCAATACTGCACCGCACCCTTAATAATTGGCGCTATGACCGGCGGTTGCGAACGCGGCGAAACTATCAACCGTCACCTGGCCGAGGCCGCTCAACAGGCGCAGATTCCCATGGCACTGGGCTCACAGCGCGCCGCACTGCAAGATGGCCTGGCGCAAAATGTGCGCCGCTGGGCACCGCAAGCCATTCTGCTCGGCAATCTCGGCGGCACCCAACTGCAGCAGCATGGGGTAGAACTGGCGCAGCGCGCTGTCGACAGCGTGCAAGCGAACGCCATGATTATTCATCTCAACCCACTGCAGGAACTGGTGCAACCCAGTGGCGATCGCGACTGGTGCGGTGTGCTCAATGCAATCGAACAATGCTGCGCCAGACTCAGTGTACCGGTAATTATTAAAGAGGTCGGCGCCGGCATAGGCCCAACAGCAGCGCAACGCCTGATTGATGCAGGAGTTAAGTGGATCGAAGTCGCCGGACGCGGCGGTACCAGCTGGGCCAGTATTGAGAGCGCACGTATCGAAGAGACGCGCGAACAACAGATCGCCGCCCCCTTTATCAACTGGGGTATGGATACTGCACAGCTTATTCCCGAATTGCGCAGTCAATCCAGCCAGCTCGGCCTGATCGCCTCTGGCGGCCTGCGCAATGGACTGGATATAGCCCGCAGCCTCCGCCTGGGTGCCAATATAAGCGCCATAGCACAGCCCTTTCTGCAGCCGGCACTGGAATCCACCGAAGCGGTTATTGAAAAAATTGATATCCTCCGCGAGCAGCTGCGCTGGACCATGTTTCTCACCGGCAGCAAAGACCTCAAACAATTGCAGAAAGCAGCGCTGATCAACTCCTAGAATATTGTAGAGAAGGGCCCTCGAGAGAAGCGGTCTAAAATAATCAGTTTAAAAGTAATCGCTTAAATGCGGAGAAAAACCATTGAGCCATATTCAAACTGAGGTCATCGCCGGCGTCGGACTGATTACCCTAAACCGTCCTGAAGCACTGAATGCGCTGACCCTGCAGATGGTCAACAGCCTGACCACTGTGCTCAGCGACTGGATGGAAAACTCCGAGGTAGAGATTGTCGCCATTCGCGGCAATAACAAACAGGGCCCCTTTGGTAACTTCTGCGCCGGTGGCGATATCCGCTTTTTTCATGATGCCGCCATTGCCGGCGACCCCGCCCTGGAAGAATTTTTTACCGCCGAGTACAGCCTAAATAATCTTATCTACAACTACCCAAAACCCTATATCGCCTTTATGGATGGCGTCATCATGGGCGGTGGCATGGGACTCGCACAGGGCGCTGATCTGCGAATTGTCAGCCCGGCCACCAAGATGGCCATGCCAGAGACCAATATAGGCCTGTTCCCAGATGTTGGCGGCGGCTACTTCCTCAGCCGCTGCCCCGGTTCCAGTGGTGAATACCTGGCCCTGACCGGACAGATGCTATCTGGTGGTGATGCACTGGCCCTCGGCCTAGCCGATGGACTGGCCGCCGCAGAAGCCATGCCCGAACTCTGGGAGAGTCTCACCGACAATCCGCAACAGAGCCCAGTGGAACGTCTGGAACAGTTAAAAGACCAGCTGACCCAAACCGCAGCAACACCCCAGTGGCTGGACAGGCAAATCGACTCTATCTTTAGCCTGCCAACCCTGATGGATATTATTCAGGCCCTGGAAAGTGCCAACAATCATTGGGCAGCAGAGACATTGCAGAGTCTGCGCCAGCGCTCGCCGCTAATGCTGCATGTAACCCTCGAGCAGATCCGCCGCGGACGCCAGCTGAGTATCGCCGATGAATTGCGGATGGAACGAACCATAGTGCAGCACTGTTTTAATCCCAAGCACCTTAAACGCAGCAGTAATAACTGTGAAACCGTTGAAGGTATTCGCGCACTGGTAGTGGACAAAGATCGCAATCCGCAGTGGAATCCATCGCGTATTGAAGATGTCACAACGGAGATGGTAAACCCCTTCTTCGACAATCCATGGCCACAGGGGCAGCACCCTCTCGCCGATTTAAAATAGCCGCTATAAAACAGAAGGCCAACCCATGCATCTCCATGAAGAACAGATCACCTGCCCCTTCTGCTGGGAGAGCATCTGCATACTGGTCGACCCCTCGGAGTCCCAGACCTATACCGAAGACTGCTTTGTCTGCTGCCGACCCATTCTGATTCAAACCCAGGTTTATGGCGATGAAGTCAGCGTCGAGGTTACCCAGGAAGACTTAGGCTTTTAAAAAACTCTTATCTGACCCCAATTTATTAAAAACTCTTATCTGACCCCAATTTATTTTTTAGTAAATAGCCACAATTTTAAAGCTGCAACTCCTGTACTATGGCCAGCACTAACCACCCCGATAGATTTGGTATAAAAACCCCATGGCCCTAAGTGCAACCATCTGCAAAGCAGAACTCAATGTGATTGATATGGATCGTCATTATTACCAGCAGCACAGCCTGACCATCGCCCAGCACCCCTCGGAAACCGACGAGCGTTTAATGGTACGACTGCTAGCCTTCGCCCTCCACGCCAGCGAATCACTCAGCTTTACCAAAGGCCTAAGCACCGACGACGAACCGGATCTCTGGCAAAAAAGCCTTAGCGATGATATTGAACTGTGGATTGAGCTGGGACTGCCCAGTGAGAAACGCTTAAAAAAGGCCTGCGGGCGATCTCAGCTGGTGATTGTTTATACCTATGGCAGCGGCGGTGCGGATATGTGGTGGAAGCAGATGCAGTCGCAGGTAACCCGGTTTAAGAATCTGACTATCAGGCATATAGATTCGGATACGACTCAGGCGCTGGCGGTATTGATGCAGCGCAATCTCGATGTACAGGTGAGTATTCAGGATAAAGAAATTAGCTGGGACTCCGGGGAGAAAAATCTAAGCTTTACGCCAGAGGAGCTTTACTAAAAAGTTATTGTCTTTCTGGCCGACTATCCTCCATTAACTTATCCAATTTAGATTGCGCTTTTTTAATATTCTCCAAATCCACAACTTCAATCATCTCGCATTCATCGCGAACCATTTCCGCAATACTGGTTGGATAG
>JABBBF010000087.1:0-4260 GCA_018607545.1 SAR92 clade bacterium
TTGTTATAGAGCGGGAAGTGGCGGATATAACTGGTTTACCGGCTAATTGGCAGTGGCCGGAGCCGGTGGCTTTAAAAGCGGCGGATGGCCAAACCGATATCTATGGCACCGTCTTTCGGCCAACGGATTTCTCCCCTGAAAAATCCTATCCAGTGCTCGACTTTTCGTCCTTTGGCGATTTAATGCACGTGGGCTCTTTTGGCGGACGCTATGATGCGGGGTATGTATCCTATATCGCATCGGCCTATGCAGAGTTGGGTTTTATCGTGGTGATGCTGCGGGCGCGAGGATCAAGTCTGCGTTCAATAGCGTTTAGAACCGATATTGATACGCCCATGTACTGTGCCTGGCATCAGGATGATTGTATGGCGGGCATTCTCCAATTGGCTGAACGTTACCCCTATATGGACACGGAGCGGGTCGGCCTGGGCGGGTATGCAAGCCCATCCTCGGCGATCACCGGCATACTGAAATACCCGGACTTTTACACCGTGGCGGTGAGCAGTAATTCGATCCCTGAAATTCAGCTTGTCTGGAATGGTTTGGGCGAAACCACCTGCACCGAGCAGATGCCCTGTGAAGATTTCTTTGACTACGACGCCTTGGCGACCCATTTGAGTGGCAAGCTTCTGCTGATTATCGGCATGCTTGATAATGTGGCACCCCCCGCGGGCTCGTTTCGTGTGGTCGAGGCCCTGCGCAAAGCCAATCGGGATTTCGATATGTTGGTGCTGCCCAATTATGGCCATGCGGCCTACTCCAGCTACGTCACAAGACGCACTTGGGATTATTTTGTCCGTCATCTACTCCAGCTTGAACCGCCGAAATCGTTTGCACTGCCAAGCTCTTGGGACCTGGACGATTCCACCATGATTGAGAACTAGGGTCATCACCATGCCCGCAATTATTGACCAACAATCTGCCACCGTTTATCCGGAGCTAAACCATGAGCAATACAAGCATCACTGAACCGGTAGCACCCGCTGCCCGACAGGCCAACAAAAAGTCCGCGCAGGATGCGCTGACCATTCAAGTGGCGGGTTTTACCCTGCCACCTTCAAACTTGTGTAGCGAGCAAACCATCACTCGTCTGGCCAGGGCCAAACAAGAACTGCAAGCCCTTGCTGAGAACCCATCTCCCGAGATGGCCAATGTGCTCACCGCGCCGCTGGAAGACATTCCGGACATTCGACAGCGTGAAGCCGAGATGTTCTATAACACAGCTTCGTATCAATATATAGCAGCGCATTACCCAACCACTCTGGAGGTTGCCACCATCGCTGGTGTATACACAGAAACGTTTACCCCCAAAGCGGGTATTGCGGCCGGCAACAAAAATCGGGTGCTGATCAATATTCACGGCGGCGCTTTTATAGGCGGCTCTCGCTCCGTTAGCCATTTGGAATCCATGCCCATCGCGGCGCAGGGCAATATCAAAGTGGTCAGCATCGACTACCGAATGGCCCCCGAATATCACTTTCCCGCAGCGACCGACGATATCGTCGCGGTGTATCAGGCTTTGCTCGAACAGTATTCGCCAGACAATATCGGCATCTATGGCTGCTCCGCCGGTGCGGTGCTGACAGCAGAAACCATGGTCCGCCTGCAGCAGAACGGCCTGCCACAACCCGGTGCCGTGGCAATGAGCTGTGCCTCCGCACACGGCTGGGACGAAGGTGACTCACGAAACTTTGTTGCGGCCCTGGACCCTGATTATCTTGCGGACGGCGTCACGCAAAACAATATCTACTTCAAGCACAGCGACGCCAATGACCCGCAAATGCTTCCCGGCAAACACCCCGAGTATATGGCGCAGTTTCCGCCGTCCTTGTTGCTGGTAGGTACCCGGGATTTTGCCATGAGCTCTGTGGTTAAAACGCACTCCGAACTTGTACGCTTAGGCGTGCCCGCCGACCTGCATATGTGGGAGGGGATGAAGCATGCCTTTTTGTATGACGGTGAATTGCCAGAGTCGGAGGAGGCTTACCAGGTGATGGTGGGGTTTTTTGATCGACATTTGGGAAGGGCGAGCGTTTAGTAAAACACTTGCTGGGCGAGACGCTCCTCCGAGGTGTGTTAAGCAAGATATTCCATTTATTTATTGAAACTGCCTGATCTTCGTATTGTTGGGCGAGATCCAAGTTCAAGGATTGCAACTGTGGCTCGGATGCTCTTGCTGCAGGAGTCGCGCAGCAGCGATGAGATTCAGGGCTGCTTTGGTCGTTGAGTTGCATTGGCTTGATACTGTGTTTCCCATTGCTTTAGTGAAAGCTCAGCCAGACTAACACCAGCCTCAGGCAACGCCCCCTGCGCAAGCAAAAAGTACGGGTTAGCCACCATGGCGCAACCCATTTCATTATCGCCTACCTCAACATCTGCCAGTCCCATAAAGATCTCCCGATACCTGACCTGTTGGTTTTTTCCAATGGTCAGCACACTTCGTAGTAAATTATTAAGGACGTTTTGCTTGGCCTCGATTTGCTGGCTGGCATAGGCCAGGCTGCCGGCGTCTTCCATAATTAAACAGGCATTGCGGTTGCGGTCTTCGGGGATGGCGATGGCCTGGGCGGCATAGAGGTGCTCGGGGCCGGCGGCGGTTATGGATTTGACGGCGCAGGGCACATGGGAGCCGGGCACAAAGGGAAAGCGCGGGGCGGTGACGCTGCCGGTGAGGCGGGCAAAGGCATCGACTAATGGGGCTATATCCCAGATAGCCGGTAACTCGTTGCTGTCTAGATCGCTGGTGCTTTGGTGAAGGGTGCTTAGGTTGGGAGTGCTTAGGTTGGCGGCGCTGATATTCAGAGGGCTGGGTTGTCTGGGTACTTTGCACAGGTCGTAACCCCAGAGGGCACCTTTGGGACCACAGAAGGAGGAGACTTGCATCATATTAATTTGGCCGAGATGGGCGCGCTGTATTTCAGCGAGATCGAAGGCGTTAATGCGATCGAGGGTGTCGGAGCCGGGGTGGCTAAAACGTTTTGGGGTGGTGGCGGCTGTTAAGTTGACGCCGAGCATATAACCGCCCTGGCTGTTGGCGAAGTAGCCTTCGCAGAAGTGTTGTTCGGTGCTGACTATTGCGTTGATACGGGACAGGGTACGCTGATGCATAGAGGTGCCTTTGGGTAGTTGTATTGTTGGTGTTGGGGGTTATTGGCAGAGGTAGTGTTTGATGCGCTGGCCACCTTCACGATAGGCTGCGCGAGCATGGTTTTTTTGTAGGGCGGTTTCCATAAGTTTACGTACTTTGCTCACATCGCCACCAATCAGACAGAGGTTGCCGCTGATAAAATAATGAATGGGATACAGGCCAATGCTTAGGGCGAGCTTAAAAGCGGGAGACTTTACGCTGGTCCACATTAGCAGCACTTTGCAGTCTAGTTTCGATGCGTATTGGTAGAGGGGCAGTGCCATTGAATAGAGCCGATTATTGCGGCGTGCTTTGATAATGCCGGTGTGTGACCAGACACATAGGCTGCTGTTGGCAACCACATGGCGCAGCCAATATTGTGCCACGGCGTAACCTTCGGCTTTCTTGGCGGTGGTCAGCTCGGGGGGCATATCAAAATCCAGACTCAATTGATCGCGATGCAAAATACTACCTAGGGTAAAGCCAACAATGGAACCGCGGAATAACAGCACAGCGATGATGGGTTTTCGGCCGTCGGCTTGGGATAAGATCCGGTTAATCTCATCTAACGCAGAGGCCGTGGTCCAACTTTCGCCCCAGCTTTCGTTAAATACATCTCGATAGCAGTTGGCCAGTTCGATTCGCGATTGATTAGAGAGTTGGTGCAGGGTTTTTGTCGTGTACGTCTCAAGGGTATAGTCATTATGCATAGCCATAAGCCTGGATTCCGTTGGTTATTTAGTGTTCGTTTATTATTCGGCAAATGGTTACAGCCACTTATGAAGACACTTCTAACAGGTGAAACCCCACCTTTATATTCTGGTTATATTCTGGTTATATCTGACAGTACCGGACTAATTGTCTATCTGCCCTGCGGGGCGGGTGGTGCGCCTGAGTGGCTCTGTTGCAGTGACGCAAGGCGAGCCTATCAGCAGCAATATGGGCTAGCGGAACATATGACAGCAGCCAGTCATATTGTCTGGACTACACTAGGGCGTCTGGGGTCTGAGTTTGAATATCAGCGGTTTTATCGCCGCGGTGAGGAGCGTAAAAAGCAGATACACTTCAATCGGTCGTTGCTTAAGTAGGTTGTAATAAGCTGGGGTAGAGGCATGTTTTTTTTAAGCTTGCTG
>JABBBF010000087.1:4360-6746 GCA_018607545.1 SAR92 clade bacterium
GGCCGTGATGATCAGCCTATCCGGTCGATGATGATTGTTGTGAGCGATAAGACTAATGCCTACGGTGAGGCGATTCGGCGTCTTTGGGGGCTTGTAGTTCTGGGGCTTGATGAGGTGCAAACAAGAGTCCGGGAGTGGACCATTTCCTCTGCGCGAGATGTTCCGGCTTTTGCCGCGATAGCGTTAGGAGGTGCTGGTGAAACCGGCCCTCCCTTGGACTTGTGTCAATAACTGTACGGGTCGTTTTAGATTTCCCTGTTTAGATTTGCTGGGAGGGTGCTTGAAGACCAGGGTTGGCAGTTACTAAGAAGGCGATTTTTAGTTTTCAGGGCGATATTACAAGAGTTTTAAGCAGACAACGTTTGTACAGACGGGCAGCGGTAGTTCTAAATGAACTATTTTTGCTCAAATAGCTCGCACCTAGTGCGGTGTGATATAGATGTGAGAGCTCTGCCCTGTGACTGATTGAATATCAATGCATGGGGAATGTGGGAGTGAAGCGGATTAGCCGTTAATTTTTGAGCGTCAAATAAGCTTGAAGTTCAAATATGGCAAAAAATGATAAACAAATTGTTTAGGCGTGAATGTTTTAACGCTAACGCGCGTTGTCCATCATATTTCTATTTTTATGATGTACAAAAATCCTAATATCTGAGAAACCCCCTATTTAACCATCAAATAAGATGATATATGATAGTCAAGATTGCTTGATGCTCATTATTGGTAATATTTGGTAGGCAAATTAAAGGTTTATAGATGAAGCTGAATTTAGAGAATGCTGTAAGTTATCACTACGGAAAATTTCCCCCTGCTGAGCTGGATTACGGGAAGTTCATTTCCGCGATCATAGGCGCAACAGATGCCGTTGCTCGCTATGACCAGATGCTGAAAAACATGCATAACAGTGAAATTTTGCTGGCTCCGTTAAGGAATCAAGAAGCTGTTATCTCTTCTAGAATGGAAGGCACAGTAAGCACCATGGATGAAATCCTCAAATACGAAGCCGATCATGACGGCGAGGCGGCCAGCGGGCCCAACGTCAGGCATGAGATAATTGAAACAATTTTATACCAACGGGCGCTAAAGGCTGCTCAGGCGGCAATGGAAGCTGGGTATCCGCTTTCTCAGTCGCTAATCAAAGGAATTCATCAAAGACTTCTTTCGTTCGGGCGTGGAGCAATGGAGATGCCAGGTGAATTTAAGGTCGAGCAAAACTACCTAGCTGACAGAAATAAGAAAAAAATTCTGTTTATCCCTATTAGTCCTGAAAAGCTACAAGACGGGTTGGATGATCTATTTAAGTACATTGAAGTTAGTAAGCACCCTATATTGCTAAAAACTGCAATGACGCATATCGAGTTTGAGGCTCTGCACCCATTCAAAGACGGTAATGGCCGCATAGGCCGTATGCTAATTACATTAATGCTATGGTCTTCAGGAACTATATCGGCACCTCATTTCTATGTAAGTGGCTATTTAGAAGACAATAAAGATCTTTATATAGATACGATGAGAAATGTGTCTGAACATGGTGACTGGGAAAGCTGGTGCGAATTTTTCTTAGAAGCTGTAGAGCAGCAAGCGATAAGAAATCTATCCATTGCTGAAAATATTCAAGCCCTTTATGAAGAAATGAAGCATACGTTTTCGGACGTACTGTCTTCTAAATGGAGTGTTAATGCTCTAGATTTTGTATTTACAAATCCAGTTTTTAGAAACAATCGATTTACTACGAACAGCGGTATTCCCCCTGCTAGTGCTGCGAGATTTACGAGAGCCATGCTAGATAAGGGAATAATTGTCACTGTTGAAGAGGCGTCAGGTAGAAGACCTGCGCTGTATTCTTTTGAGAGACTTATGGCTCTGGTTCGGGTTTGAGTTAGTATTGCTGCTAGGCGCTATATAAAGCCAAAGTATCCGTTAGTACGGCAGCTGGCGAAACGTGTGCCCGATATTAAACCTGTGCATTAGGTCGACAACTAGCTCTTGAAGCTCGGCTCGCTATGATGACGCTTCTGATTGTATCAATAAGCATTATTGTTATGATGGTCTTTCTTCGGGTGAAAAACATTTTGAAACGTTGGTTAAACGTGGTGAAACACCTGTTAAACCTTGGTAAGCGGGTGTTTATCACTTGGCCATCCCGTTACGTTAACGTATACATAACGGAATGGCTTTTGTGCTCAGCTCGCTGCGGGCTGCGAAATTTCCTCTTCTTGCTTGAGTTTCCGAATGGCAGCCATCAATCTCTTTCTCCCGTCCTCATTTAGTTCGCTAATGTTCTCAGCGAATGTTTTTTCAGGTACCGGGAGCTCTTGGTGCATATATCGATACTTTTCAAAGAGACTTTCCGCTTTTTTGATCGCATCAAGCGCTATCTGCATAG
>JABBBF010000009.1:0-3550 GCA_018607545.1 SAR92 clade bacterium
CCGGCCTGGAAAAAGAGAAGCTGCTGGAAATCGAAACGGTTATCGAAGCCGCCAAAGTGGCCAAAGCCAGTGGTTCAAGCCGCTTCTGTATGGGTGCCGCATGGCGCTCACCCCACGATCGCGATATTCCCGCTGTCGCCCATATGATTCGCGAAGTGAAGGCGCTGGGCCTCGAGACCTGTATGACTCTGGGCATGCTCAGTGAAGAACAGTCTGGAAAACTCGCCGATGCCGGCCTCGATTATTACAACCACAATCTCGATACCTCAAAAGAATTCTACGGCGAAGTGATCACCACCAGAACCTATCAGGATCGTCTAAATACTCTCGCCAATGTTCGCAATTCAGGCATGAAAGTCTGTGCTGGCGGTATTGTCGGTATGGGTGAAGAGCAGAAAGATCGCGCCGGTCTGTTAATGGAACTGGCCAACTTGCCTCATCACCCTGAATCAGTGCCGATCAATATGTTGGTAAAAGTCGCCGGAACACCTATGGCCGCTGAGGAAGACCTCGATCCCTTTGAATTTATCCGCACTATCGCCGTGGCGCGATTGATGATGCCAAAATCCTACGTTCGACTGTCAGCTGGTCGTGAAGAGATGAATGAACAGATGCAGGCGATGGCCTTTATGGCCGGTGCCAACTCGATTTTCTACTGCGATAAGCTGCTCACCACGCCAAACCCCAAGGCCAATAGCGATATGCAGCTTTTTGAGCGACTGGGTATCAAGCCTGAAGAGTATCAGGTGGACAAAGATAGTCAGGAGCAGGAAGCTGATCTGCATCGGTCGATCGCTGAGGCGAAAACCGATGCACAATTTTATCGAGCCAGTTAAGTAGTTCGATGAAGTCTATGGACGCAGAGCTACAGGCACAGTTGGATCAACGACGTGCCGAGCATCTCTATCGGACGCGGCTCAATGTCGCCTCCGGCTGCTCATCAACCCTCGAGGTCGATGGCGCAACGCTGGTTAATTTCTGCAGCAATGACTATCTGGGTCTGGCTGCGCATCCGGATGTTAATAGCGCGTTAAAAAAAGCTGTCGACCACTATGGTACCGGCAGCGGAGCCTCCCATTTAATCAGTGGCCACTCGAGCGCACATCATCAGCTTGAAGAGCAGCTGGCAGAGTTTACCGGACGACCGCGAGCACTGTTATATTCCACGGGCTATATGGCCAATATGGGCACGATTAATGCGCTGGTGGGTCGTCACGACCTGGTCTTGCAAGACCAGTTAAATCACGCCTCACTACTGGATGGTGGGCATCTGTCCCGAGCCACCTCCCAGCGTTATAAACACGCTGATCTCGATAACCTGCAACAGCGCCTTGAACAATCCACGGCGGCCCGCAAGCTGATTGTTACCGACGGTGTCTTTAGTATGGATGGCGATCTGGCACCGCTAAAAGAACTCAGCGCAATGGCCGCCAAACACAATGGCTGGCTGATAGTCGATGATGCCCATGGTTTTGGCGTCCTCGGCGAGCAGGGCGGTGGTCTGGTTGAAGCATTAAATCTTAGCCATCAACAGGTACCTGTCTTGGTCGGTACTCTGGGCAAAAGCTTTGGCACCTTTGGTGCATTTGTCGCCGGCAGCGAGGCTTTAATTGAAAGCCTGATTCAATTTTCCCGCAGCTATATCTACACCACGGCGATGCCACCAGCGATTGCCGCGGCCACTCTAGCCAGTCTAAAAATTCTTCGTGAAGAAACCTGGCGACGAGAAAAACTGGCCAGTCTGATCGCCCAGTTTCGTCGCGGTGCCGAGCAGATTGGCCTGCAGTTAATGGATTCCTCGACGCCGATTCAGCCGGTGGTGGTCAATGATGATCAAAAGGTGATGCAGATCAGTGCGGCACTGCGCAAGCAAGGTTTGTTAGTTGGCGCTATACGCCCACCCACGGTTCCGGTTGGCAGTGGTCGACTGCGTATTACCTTCTCTGCCGATCATAGCGAAGAACAGGTGAATCAGTTATTGACAGCGCTAGACAGCTCTTCATTTAGTCGCTCAGGCACTGGCCGATGAATGCATCGGCGACTATTAATCCCCAAGTCGGGTTAACCGCCTACCCCTGTTCTGGCGTGCGCCTCTACAGCCAGCCAATTGTGCTGCTACATGGCTGGGGTATCGATAGCCAGATATGGCAGTCACTGCCGGAGCAGCTCAGCGATTTTGCCGATGTCTTAACGGTAGATTTACCCGGTTTTGCTCAGTCGCCAAGCCTTAATCATTATTCCCAAGAAGCGGTTATCAATTGGCTGGCCGAGATATTACCCGAGCGCTGTTATCTGCTCGGTCTCTCGCTGGGTGGCATGCTCAGCTGCGCCTTTGCGGCAGAGTATCCACAGCGAGTTGAAGGGCTGATTACCATTTCCAGTAATCTTAACTTTGTCGCCAGTGACAGTTACTCTGCGGCGATGCCAATCGAGCAATATCAGGGTTTCGCAGCTGCCTGGGAAGAGAATAACAGCGACTGTCTAAAACGCTTTTGCGGCCTGCAGACCCAGGGTGATAGCCAGCAGCGACAGCTGATTCGGCAACTGCGAAGCATGAACAGTGAGCTCCATGCAGAGAGTGGCGCGGCGCTGCTTAAGCTATTGGGCGAGATAGATAATCAGTCTTCTATTGCAGAATTAAATTGCCCAACACTGGCCATTTTTGGGCGACAGGATGCACTGGTACCTGTTGCCTGCACCGATCAATTTTCCCAACTCAACCCTCGAATTGAGGTTGCTGTTGTCGAAAATGCCGGACATCTGCCGCATTTAAGCAGTGGCGAAAAAACTCTGGATTTAATCAGCACTTTTTTACAGCGACAAAATTACAAACTTGATAAAGTAAAAGTGGCCGAATCCTTTGGTCGTGCTGCCCAGCGTTATGATAGCGCGGCGATTTTGCAGCACAGTGTTGGCGAGAAACTTATAGCTGATATAAAACCAGATGATTCTATTAAAGCAGTAATCGATCTGGGCTGTGGTACTGGCTATCACTGCCCCCAATTACAGGAGAATTACCCCAGCGCAGAGGTTACCGGCGTTGATATTTCACCGGCCATGCTAGCCTATGCAGCTACCCAGTATCCCCAGAGTAACTGGCTCTGTGCCGATGCAGAGGAACTGCCCTTTGAGGACAGCTCCCAATCACTAATATTTTCCAATTTCGCCCTGCAGTGGTGTGAAAATCTTGATCAATTAGCTGACCAGCTCTATCGGGTGTTAAAACCTCAGGGCCAACTCTGTTTTGCCGTGCCGGGTCCAGAGACCCTAAAAGAATTGCGCAGTGCCTGGCAGCAGGTCGACGGTCGCGTCCATGTTAATCGCTTTAACAGTTTGCTGGATTGGCAGAGCGCACTGCAACGTGCTGGCTTTAATCAGGTCGAGCTGCAGAGTGAAACTATTACCCAGCAACATCAGTCAGTTCGCGAACTGTTGATGGAGTTAAAAGATGTCGGTGCCCACAATAACAATGCTGGAAAACAGAACAGCATGACTGGCAAGCAACAATTAAAAGCGCTGTATGCAGCCTATGAGGGTTATCGGCAGGGGG
>JABBBF010000009.1:3560-6716 GCA_018607545.1 SAR92 clade bacterium
CTGGGAAATTATTAGCTGCACAGCTCGTAAATAAACTGTAATTAAACAGGGAATAAATGATGGCCAAAAAATGGTTATTTATTACCGGAACAGATACAGATGTTGGCAAGACAGTGATTGCCACAGGCTTTCTCGCCGCCGCGAATAAGGCCGGTCTGCGCACCGCAGCCATTAAGCCGATTGCTGCAGGCTGTGAACTGACCGAGCAGGGCATGACCAATACAGATGCGCTGCAACTGCAGGCTGCCGCCAGTCATAAGCTCTCCTATCAACAGATTAATCCCGTTGCCCTTGAACCGGCTATTGCACCACATATTGCCGCCAGTGAAGCGGGCAAGCGTTTATCCGCATCGCGACTGACTGGATTTTGTCGCGGGCTGTCGCTATTGCCCGTGGATCTGGTGGTTCTTGAAGGTGCCGGCGGTTGGCGGGTGCCAATTAATGAGCGAGAAACCCTTGCTGATGTGGCCCGCGAACTTAATTGCGCCGTAATAATAGTGGTGGGTATGCGTCTGGGTTGCCTCAACCATACTTTGTTGACTATTGAAGCGATCCGCCGCGACGGTTTGAAAATCGCCGGATGGGTGGCCAATATTATCGATCCCGATATGCCGCGCCTCGATGAAAATATTGATACACTAAAACAGCGTATTGCCGAACCCTGCTTGGGCACTGTGCCTAAACTTGAAGATATATCGCCGCAACAGGTCGCCGAATATCTTACGGTCCCCGAGCTATAAAACCAGTTAAATAGAGAATAAAAATGACTGAAGAAAATAAATTATCCGAAGAAGATCAGGCGCGCGTTAGCTCTGTTATCAACAGCGGCTATAACCGCACAGAACGAAAACCCTTTCGCCCGTTAAGACTGCTAGCGGTTCTTTGGGTTGTAGTGGCCATTCTCGGTGGCGTCAGCTGGCTGATCGGTAGAAATTCAGGGTTTATCTAATAATATAGAGATTTTCTATGCAGTTTCCACGCCCGACAATGATTGCCTGCAATGGCATTGAGCTTGAAGTTTTTCAGGCCGGGCAGGGCGGTATTCCACTGGTACTCTGTCATGGCTGGCCGGAGCTTGCTTACAGTTGGCGCTACCAGATAGAGCCTTTAGTGAATGCAGGCTATCACTGCATTATTCCCAATCAGCGAGGCTATGGCCGTTCCGGCAAACCCGACGCTGTAGAAGCCTACGATATTTTTCAGCTGACCAATGACCAGAATGCCCTGCTCGATGCGCTGGGTATAGAAAAAGCCATCTATGTGGGTCATGACTGGGGCGCAATTATGCTCTGGCAGCATGGGCTGCTAAATCCCCAGCGAGTGATTGCTTTAGCCAATCTCTCTGTGCCCTTTAGAGGTCGAGAGCCAACTGAGCCGGTGGCATTTTGGGAGAAGATGCTCGGCCCAGATTTTTATCTGGTACATTTTAACCGTCAGCCGAATGTGGCAGCGCGTTCTTTCGAAAGCAATCCCCAGCGCACATTGCGCAATCTCTACCGAACCAAACACTGGCTTGATACAGATGATCGTGAGTCCCATGGTTACAATATTATCCGCTCCGCTGAAATGGACTATAACCGCGGTGAACTGATGCTCAGCGAAGATGATTTAAAAGTATTTGTCGATGCCTTCACCGAGGGTGGTTTTGTCGCCCCCTGTAACTGGTACCGCAACTTTACCCGCAACTGGGAGCTCACTGCCGATGTGGAGCAGAAGATTACCCAGCCAACACTGATGATATACGGCGACTACGATATGGTGCCCCAGGTTGATATGAGCGATAAGGTGGCTGACCTCGAGGTGCACTCTTTGCCCTGTGGCCACTGGATTCAACAAGAACAGCCAGAGGCGACGAATAAAATTTTACTCGAATGGTTAGAGCGCAAGGCCAGGCCGATATGTTAATTCAGGCGCGTTCCTATAACGCAGATATTGGCGATTTCGACGATCAATTAGACCCTCTACTAAAACGTATTTACCTGGCTCGCGGTATCAGCGATAGCGCGGCACTCGAACGCAAACTCGCATGCCTGCCTGCCCCTGCTGCTATGCAGGGTATTCCTGCAGCCGTAGACTTATTAGTTAAAGCATTAAATAAGCAACAGCGAATTTTAATTGTCGGTGACTTCGATGCCGACGGTGCAACCAGTTCGGCACTGATGGTATTGGCCTTGACCGCTATGGGCTGTCAGCAGGTCGACTTTTTAGTTCCCAATCGCTTTGATTATGGCTATGGACTGACTCCGGAAATTGTTGATCTGGCCCTTGAAAAAGCGCCGGATCTAATTATTACTGTCGACAATGGTATCTCCAGTATTGAGGGTGTCGCCCATGCTAATAAGTTGGGTATAGAAGTTATAGTTACCGACCACCATCTGCCCGGCGCCAGCCTTCCCGAAGCAGCAGCCATTGTTAACCCCAATCAGCCGGGCTGTGATTTTCCCACCAAAAACCTCGCCGGTGTCGGTGTGGCTTTTTATCTGCTCAGTGCACTGCGCGCCGAACTGCGCAGACAGGATTGGTTTACCCAGCAGCAGATTACCGAACCCAATATGGCAACCTGGCTGGATCTGGTCGCTCTGGGAACGGTCGCCGATGTGGTGCCTCTGGATCAGGTTAATCGTGCGCTGGTTTATCAGGGCTTGATGCGTATTCGCGCCGGTCAGTGTCGCCCCGGTATTCAGGCATTGCTGACCATTGCCGGTAAATCCCCACAGCGCCTGGTGGCAACAGATCTGGGTTTTGCCATTGGCCCGCGGCTAAATGCTGCCGGGCGTTTGGATGATATTTCACTGGGTATTCAATGCCTGCTCACCAATGATCCCCAACAGGCCATGTACAGCGCACAACAGTTAGATGAGCTCAATCAGGATCGCAAGTTAATTGAGCAGGGCATGCAGCGCGAGGCGCTGGCGATAGTTGAGGAAATACCGCTCTCTCTCGAGGGTGAGGTTCCAGTGGCACTCTGTCTGTTCCAGCCGGAATGGCATCAGGGTGTGGTGGGCTTATTGGCCTCGCGTATTAAAGAAAAATATAACCGGCCGGTGGTTGCTTTTGCACGCGGTGATGGCGGTCAGCTTAAGGGTTCATCGCGGTCGATTCCCGGTCTGCATATTCGCGATGCGCTGGATGCAGTGGCAACTCAATCCCCAGGTC
>JABBBF010000004.1:0-1041 GCA_018607545.1 SAR92 clade bacterium
AAAGTGACCAAAACTATTTAGAGGTTTAATTTTTAATAGGAATATAAAAGACCAATTTATTCTTATATCGATAGAGTAGAAAGCAAAAATTTCACCCAATCGCTGCTGCACAGAACCAGCATTACACTAAATATCCTATTATGTAAGCTTTATTTAATAATTCTTCCAAACTGTTCCTATTGTAAGGTACAGAGTTTTGTTAGAACACTAAAGTTTATTGTGCTAAGGTACGCCGCTTCAATCATATAATAATAATTCTTGAGGGGTTATTTTCATGCTTAGACGCACCGCGTTATTTAGTGCCATTGTTGCCGCATCATCTACTGCAAGTTTTTCTCACGCTGAAATCGAAGAAGTTTTAGTTACAGCCACCAAGCGAAGCGCCAGCACTCAGGATATTGCTGTTGCCGTTTCTGCTATTACGTCAGAAAAGCTCGACCAGTTGGGTGTCTCCAACTTTGAAGACTACCTGGTTCAATTACCTGGCGTAACTGCCGGCGGTAGTGGTCCAGGACAAAACACCATTTATATTCGCGGTGTAGCTTCTACCACGCCTAACCTGACAACTGCAGGCGTAGCTGGTTTGGCACCTAACGTAGCGTTCTACTTAGATGAGCAGCCGCTCTCTCAGCCTGGCCGAAACCTCGATGTATACGCTGCTGATATGGAACGTATCGAAGTACTTTCTGGCCCTCAGGGTACTTTATTTGGTGCTAGCTCACAGGCTGGTACAGTTCGCTTGATTACTAACAAGCCAGATCCCTCCAGCACATATGGTCGAATCAAACTGGGCGTCTCCAAGACAGAGAAGGGCGAAGCAAGTAACAATATCGAAGCCATGTTCAACGCCCCTGTTAATGATAGCGTTACAATCCGTGGTGTTGTCTATCGCGATAATCAGGGTGGCTATATTGATAACGTAGAGGGAACCGTAACAGCGCTCGAAAGTGCGCGTTTCCGCGATGCAGGCACTATGCGCTCCAATGGCGTACCAGTCTCAGATTTGCGTGCGGGTTTCCAGACAGAGACATATATCAACTC
>JABBBF010000004.1:1051-6703 GCA_018607545.1 SAR92 clade bacterium
TCAAGGCCTGTCTTACCAGGAAAACAGAGTTCCACTGGATCCAAATGATCCTGCAAGCTATGCATTGGTTGATTTTCAGGAAGCCAATAACAGCGCTTTAGTTGAAGACGATTTTAACGACGCTACTTACGAAGGCTTTAGGCTCGCTACACTGGTTGACCTGAATGACGATTGGTCGCTGCTGCTAGGCTATGGACATCAAGACCTTGAGACCGATGGTGTATTCCAGGCCGATCCGACCCTTGGCACAGATGACCCGTCTATTCAGCGTTACAGCCCAGAGAATTTGGAAGACTCATTCGATAATATTAACTGGAAGCTCGAAGGTCGTGTTGGCGATTTGAATATTGTCTATGCCGGCGCCTACACCAAGCGCGAAACGGATCAGATGATTGATTACACTGATTATCTTTTTGTGGGTCAGTATCTTCCGTACTATATTTGTGACACTGCAGTGACCTATCCTGAGTATAACGCCTACTACGATCCCGTTGGTGATACGCTAGGTATTGCCGAGGGAACTTGCTATGCACCAGACACCTATGTGACTAGCTATAGCGAAACGACAGTCAGCACCCATGAACTGCGTTTTACTACAGATCAAGATAAGTCAGTCCGAGCAACTGGTGGCGCCTTCTATAGTGATCTGGAATTACAAGAGCGCGTTGATTTCCGCTACCCAGGTATGACCCAGGCTAATTTCTTTGGTTTATATGAGGGCGCAGATGCACCTTTAAATTATCCATTTGATGACGGCTATCTGTCACAGGAAGGTCCTTTCCCCAGGGACACTATTTTCAGAAATGATATTAAGCGCACAGACGAACAGGTTGGTGTTTTTGGTGAATTGACCTTTGATTTAAATGATCAGTTCTCATTTACTGCCGGTGCACGCTGGTATGACGTTCGTGTTGATCTGGAAGGCGGCGCCAACTCCTCATTCGGTAACTTTTACCGGGAAACAGATGTCGACGCTTTCGGTACTAATATCACCGACCTCTATGATGGTGATGGCAAATTGACCTTTATCGGTGACAGCAAGATAGAGACCAGAATCACCTTTGAAGATGGCGTAACTTTTGATGAAGTTAAAGCCGCTTTAACTGAAGCTGATGCCTTTAGTGTCGACCGTGGCTCAGTGGCCAATTTGCCTAACGCAATCAGTGATCTAGAGATCACCGGTATCCTTAACGCCCTTAAGGCGCCTGATGAAGCCAAAACCAGCGGTACCATTGTTAAGGCAACTTTGAACTGGACGCCTAGTGAAGATGTTCTGATTTATGGTACTTATTCTGAAGGTTTCCGACCTGGCTTGCTGAACCGCCCCGGTGGTGCCTCTAATGCTGACGGCTACACTGTTCCGTTTGAACTGATGACAGATGAAGTGACCAACATAGAATTTGGCTGGAAAACTGATCTCTACGACGGTCAGCTGCGCTTTAATGGCAGTGCCTTCTTTGCCGAAATCGAGAACCTGCAAACCACAATCTTCGATCCTTCGATTGCCAACCTGTTCTTCTCAGATAACGCAGCAAATGCTGAGATCATTGGTTTGGAAGCAGACTTTATCTTCGCGCCCGATTCAATTATGGGTCTAACTCTTAGTGGTGGCGTATCCCTCCTCGACTCTGAAATTACTGAGGTCATAACACCAACAGACGATGTTGTTAAAGGCGACTCCTTGGCTTTTGCTCCAAAATTCCAGGCTAACCTTCAGGCGCGTTATGAATGGGCTCTGTCATCTGGGTTTATCGCCCACGTGATGCCTCATATTGCACATTCCGATAAATCTTACAGCGATATCATCAGAATGAATCGCGATGAGATTCAGGGCTGGACTATGATGGGCCTGACTGCTGGTGTAACAGGTGAATCCTGGGGTGCCGAACTGTTTATCGACAACCTGACGGATGAGCGCGCAGAGCTATCTCGCAACTTCGTCAATGATAGAGAGCGTGTTTCATACGCGAGACCCCGCACGATGGGATTGCGCATGACTTACAACTTCTAACTTAAGGTTGTTAAATGCTAGAATCGATATGCCCCTTTATAGGGGCATATTTTTTGCCTAAGGAAAAGTATTTTGAATCAGCACGATAAGACCCAGATTGAACAATTGATGCGTGACAAGCTCTTTGAAAAGGCGCTTGTGATTTTGGCTTCAACCCTAGAAAGGCAGCCTGACAATATAAATGCTTTGTACTACAGCGCAGTTTGCCTCAGGTATCTCAATCGATTAAACGAAGCTCTGCAGCAATTAACCGCGCTGAGAAAAATGGCTCCCAACTATGGTCGAGGCCTCCAGGAAGAGGGGCATATCTATCGCGCCAAGGGCAATCTAAAACAGGCGCTGCATCTGTATACCCGCGCGACCCATGCCAACCCTTCACTACAGGGAAGCTGGCGCAGCCAAATAGAGATACTACTAAAGCAGGGTCGGGAGGCCGAGGCGATTAGACTAAAGCCGCATTTGCAGCGAGTTCTGCAAATGCCGCAGCCACTGATTGCAGCCATGGATTATATCGCCCAGGGTAAACTCTCCAATGCAGAGAACCTGTGCCGGGAATTTTTAAAACAGCACCCACATCATGTCGAGGCAATGCGGTTGCTGGCTGAAGTGGGAATGAAGTTAAACATTCTCCATGACGCCGAATTTTTGCTGGAAAGTGCCCTTAAGTTGGAGCCTGAAAATGATCTCTTGCGCATTGACTATATTGAGGCCCTACGCAAACGCCAAAAGATCGAGGCTGCCCACGCAGAGGTACTGACACTTCATAAAGCCAACCCGGACAATGTCCATTTTGAATCATTGTATGCGGTTCTGTGCATGCAAATGGGTGACTATGACAAGGCAATACAGCTGTTTGACAAAATTCTTACTAAGATCCCTGGAGATCCAGTAACCCTAACATCAAAAGGTCATGCATTAAAAACCTGCGGCAATACACAAGAGGCTATTGCGTCCTATAGAGATGCGACACAGAGTAGTTCAGCCTATGGTGAAGCCTGGCACTCTCTGGCCAACCTAAAAACCGTTAAATTTAGCGATACCGATATTACCAAGATGCTCGCTCAACTAGAGAACGATGAATTAAAATTTATGGACAGGGTCTATATCAACTTCACCCTGGGTAAAGCCTTTGAAGACGCCGAAGAATTTGACCAAGCATTTAGCCATTACGCTGCGGGCAATAAAGCTAAAAAAGCACAAACTAGATATGTTGCAGAGCAGATGACCGATGAGTTTGAATATCAAAAGAAGGTCTTTACCAAACAATTTGTCAGCGACAGAAAGAATTTTGGCCACAGCGCCCCCGATCCTATCTTTGTAGTGGGCCTACCACGCGCCGGCTCAACCCTTCTAGAGCAGATACTGTCGTCCCACAGCCAGGTTGATGGCACCCTTGAATTGCCCAATGTGCTGGCACTGGTAAACGACCTGCGCAGAGGCGGCAATATGACCGGGGATAACCTATACCCCTCTATTCTCGAAACTCTCGATACAGATAAATACCGTGAATTTGGCGAAGCCTATATTCGCGATACTAAGGTTCACCGACAGGACGCGCCGTTCTTTATTGATAAGATGCCGAATAATTTTAGGCATATTGGCCTGATCAAACTGATGCTGCCAAATGCCAAGATTATCGACGCCCGCCGCCACCCGATGGGCTGCTGCTTTAGTGGCTACAAACAGCTATTCGCAGAAGGACAGGCCTTTAGTTACGACCTCAATGATGCCGGCCAGTACTATCGTGACTATCAATCTCTGATGGATACCTGGCAGGCGATATTCCCCGATCAGATACTGCATGTGCAGTATGAGGATGTGGTCAATGACTTTGAGGCTCAGGTACGTCGTATCCTCGACTATTGCGGATTGCCCTTTGAAGAAGCCTGTTTAAGTTTCTATAAAACCGAGCGCGCGGTACGAACGCCCTCTTCTGAACAGGTGCGACAGCCTATATACCGAGGCGGTATCGACCAGTGGAAGAACTTTGAGGCCCATCTGGATCCCTTAAAAGAGAGCCTGGGATCAGTTCTGGACGACTTCCCTATGTAATTTATGGTAGTTCAGGGCCACAGACTATAAAACTGGTCTTTCTGAAAACTCCCGCTAACAAGTCGTGGGGCTACGTCTAAGGCGTGGCTTTCACGGCTAGTGCATAGACATATATAGTTTCATCGATCTGTGAAAAAAAACCGTAACTACTGATATACAAACTCTTACAAATCACTCAACTGGATTTATTAATGAAAATTATCCGCTGGATATTAGGCCGAATTATTTTGCTTCTCGACGCAATCACCGCTCCCAAGGGCATTGTTAGAGATAGCGCTGCGCAAAAAGAGATCGATACTGCTACGGCCAGTATGTCGATGTATCAATTTAAAGCCTGCCCTTTCTGTGTCAAGGTGCGCCGGGAGCTAAAACGTCACTCACTCAATATTGAGCTGCGCGATGCGCAAAATAATGCCGATATCAAAGCTGAGCTGACCAGAGAAGGCGGACGCCACAAGGTGCCCTGCCTGAGAATTGAAAAGCCGGATAATTCCATCGAGTGGATGTACGAATCCAGCGATATTATTGCCTATCTGAAAAACCAGTTTAATCTTGTTTAGCGTTGTGGCTCGATAAACTCTGTGAATCTGGACTCTACAAAAAAACAGGAGTGCTAAATACCAAAAGGAAATGTCTCTAGCCCAGCTTTATTTTCCTGCCTCCTCAAGGGTTCGACCGCTCGAGTCTCGTCGAACCATATATATTCGTCAAACTGCCGCGCCAGACTAGCGTAAAAATAATGGCTTTGCAGTTCACTTTCTGGGCGATAAATAACGCCAATAGCGCGCTCCAGGCGCTCGGCAAGAAGTCTCCGGCGGACATTTTGTTGCAATGGTTTGATCAGGGGTAAAAGAAAATTATCGGTTGGTACCTGGTGAAAGAGCCGCTCGTAACTATCTATATGCGCCGGCTTTACCTGCTTGACCTCCATTGGCCCACCCCACTCTGAAGCAGCCGCGACCGTGCCATGATCAGTTCCAAAGCCAATCAGATAGCTGTCGCGCTTATATTTCTCGCGCACCAGCTGACCAAGATTAAACTCGCCACGGGCGCTCATCTGAGTTGCCCTGGCATCGCCAATATGTGAATTGTGCTCCCAGATAATAGCTTTGCTCTTGACACCATTGACAGTACCTCTAAATTTCAGGATCGACTGCAAGGTATCAAACATATGCTGATCCCTCTGATTCCAGGAATTCTGTTCGGCATAGTAGAGCGTTCGATAGTAGCGCTCGGCATTGGCCACCAAACGTGCATTCTGCTCAGCATCAAAAAAACGCTGCCCATCCGCTTCGCTGTAGGCAAGTCGTTGCTTTAATAAATCCCGAAGAGTGGCCAACACCTCTTTTTCGCATTTTTTGTACTGCTTGTTCAACATCAGTTGACCGTAAATTGAAGGATCATTGGCCCATGGCGTTAAACAACCATAGCGACCCCTCGCCAATTCCGCTGTCTCCGGATCCACCTCTTGCAGATAATTTAATACCGCTTCAATTGAGCTGTTCAGGCTGTATAGGTCAAGCCCATAAAAACCGACAGCCAGCTCCTTATCGGCAACAGTTGCATTAAAACTCTTTAACCAGTGGCAA
>JABBBF010000099.1 GCA_018607545.1 SAR92 clade bacterium
GCAGGGTGACCAGGTCGGTCATTGGCGTGTCGGCTATATTGAGTCGGCCAGCACCGACTGAGCCCGCCGCTATCATCGCTATGCCCAGCAGTGAGCCGCGCACGCAGATAGTTGAAAAGCGTTGCGCATATTGTGGGAAACGGCGCAGAAATCCCATTCCTAACAACAGTGGTAGCAGCAAACAGAGACCAATCTCAATGGCGATTCTCAGAGTCGGCATGGTAAAGCTATCGGGCATATACTCGGCGATCAAGAAATCTAAAATCAGTGGCGTAGTCACCAGACAGGCTACAGAGGTGAAGGCGGTGATGCTGATGGATAGGGGCACATTGCCCCGGGCCATAAAGGTAAAGATATTTGATGAGGTGCCGCCGGGTATGGCGGCAATGATGGCGATACCAATAATCATTCCTGGGGGCAGGTCGGTGGCGAGAATAAAGAGCAGTGCGGTCAATGGCACAATCACTAGTTGCATGAGCAAGCCTACATTCACGGCTTTTGGCTTGAGCACTACCTTTTGAAAGTCAGACACTCGCAGTCCGGCGCCCATTCCCAGCATTGCCAGCACCAACTGCACCACGGCAACCCAATATTCATACTCTATATACCAGTCAATCATCTCTTTCCCCCAATCTATTAGCCTTTTTAAGTGCAGGCTTATCTTATTATTCTGGGCTGTTTATTGCTCATAAACAGCGGCCTCTATAGTACATACTTTAGAGAGCTGCAGTAACAGCATTGAAAATCTAAACATGTGGACATACTAGTGGGAGATGCGAGAGGTGCGAGAGGGGTAGAAATTTTGTAGCAGGCAATAAAAAGGCCCTTGAAACTGCGAAACAGCTAAAAGGGCCTCTTTATATCTTTGGTGCATCCTTCAGTCTCTGAACTTGGGAGAACACGGAGACTTCTAGACCCACCTCCACCATTGCTGACTATGGCGGTTAGAACGAAGTATCAAAAGTGGGCTTTCTTTAAGGCAGTTTTTAGGTCTCAGAACTTGGGAGGACACTGAGACCGCTAAACTAACCTATTCCGTTCACTAGAATGGCAGTGAGTAGGAAGCCACAAACGTTGGCTCTGCTTCTTCAGCTGTAGATCCAAATGGCGTGCTGTAGGTGAACGACAGTGAGTCATTGTAGCTGTAAGTCACGTCGAAGTTTTCTTGATCGTTAGCACCGTTATCGTGAGCACCATACATCAGAGAGAAAGCACCAACGTCATAGCCAAGAGTGGTGTAAGAATAGTTGCTGTCGATATCATCATAGACAGTAAGGCTTACTGGGCCGTAGCCTACAGAGTAAACATATTCTTGTAATTCAGACGCTTCATTGTTGGTATCTGCAGATGGATAAATATAGGTAAAGTAGCTGAGGCTATAGTTGAACTCGCCAACTGATCCGCCGTAACCAGCAAAGAAATCATACTCAGTTCCCATAGCAACATCGCCGGAAGAAACCCACATGCCAGCAGTGAAACCACCTTCGCTGTAAACTATGTCGGCAGCCAGTGCTGCGTCGCCTTGACCTAGGTCGTATCCACGCCATAAGTAAGAAGAAGAAACCGAAGCAGAAGCCGAGACTTCAGCAATGGCTACAGGTGCAACCGCGAAAGACAAAGTTGATACTGCAGCAGCAGCGATCAGGGTTTTCTTGAACATTTTCATATGGTAATAAACCTCAAAGTTAAATTTAGACCTTCAAAAAGGCGTGCCCCCAAATTCGGCAAGCTCACTTGATTCAACACTCTCAGAGCAAATAATTGCGCAATAAAGTGATGGGTTTATATTAAAGACAATGGGTTATTTTAATATGCGTGTTAAACACTAGAGGACTACGCATAATGACTTATAGAGTAGTGCCGTTACTTTATTTGACTCAGATATCTTAGAGAAATAGCTGCCGCAGTAGTGCGATTTTCAACATTTAATTTACGGAATATTTGTTCCAGATGTTTATTCGCGGTGCGCGGACTAAAATCCAAAATAATCGCAATTTCATGATTGGTTTTTCCCTTAGCAATCCAGGTTAATACTTCGGCTTCTCTGGCCGTAAGACCAAATTTATCTCTCAGTAGATCCGCTTCATTGGGTTTGTTTGCCAGTTCGACAACCAATAGCCTCTCATCAGTATCCTGAGATTCCAGTGCGCTAAATAATAATGGCTGTTCTAAATCATCTAGTCGAAGAGGCTTTTTAGCTCCCAGTGCCAGCCAAGGTTGCAATCTTGCGGGCAAGGTATGTGCTATCCAATCCGGCGTAGCACCACTGCTCGCCATTAGACTGTGAGTGTTGGGCGTGGACCAGAGGATTTTGCCCCTTAGATCCACTGACAGAGAGTATTGGCCCAGAGTGTCGAGCGCCTGGCGCGCGCCGTTAGCGATCCGTGAGTTAGTCAGCTGAGCGCCAATTCTTGCCACTAAGCCCTGAACGTCTATGGGTTTGGTGACATAGTCGATACCTCCTGCATCGAAGCCTCGAACTATATCTTCACTGGCGTTTAGCCCGGTCATAAAGATCACCGGAATGTGGGCGATGAGGGCGTCTCCCTTGATTAGGCGGCAGGCTTCAAAGCCATCCATTTCCGGCATCATTGCATCCATCAAAATAATTTCTGGCTTGATACGCTTGGCGATGGTCAGTGCCTGCTGCCCAGACAGCGCGACCAGGACCGTGAGACCTACATCCGAGAGGGTGGTGTTGAGCATGCTTATGGTTTCTGGGTTGTCGTCTACGATCAATACGACGCCACTACATTTTGAATTAGATTTCATTATTTATCGTCGTCAGTTGGGAGTGGATTTTTATTAGGTCTAGCTGTGCCAAATTACGATTTAATTCAGCACATAATTGAGGCTTCAAACGGCCGGCTTTTTCCGCTTTAGTTAGGGCATTTTTAAATCCATCGACATAACCAATATCAATAAAAGAGAGCAATTCTCTGACAATTAGAGGGTCATTTTTAATGCCATTATCTGAGGATTTCGCGCTGTCCTGGACCTCGCTGGCTAGTTCCAAGGTGATATCAAGCTGGTCCGCCAGAGTGGCTAGCAGGGTCGGCATATTCACTGGCTTAACCAGGTAGTCATTGTGCAGCGGTGTATTGTCCTCTCTGCCAGGGCTCGCTCCAAGACCTTCATCTGCCTCTGCTGAGATCATAACTATGGGCACAGTTAAGCCGCGCTGGCGCAGTTCTGCGGCTAGCTCCCAACCAGTCATATTGGGCATGGAAATATCCAGCATAAATAACTTAGGGGTACATTGTTCGAGCATCCGTAGGCAGGAGGCACCGTCAGCGGCGGCAATAACATTGAAGCCGAGGGGCGTTAGGGTGTCGATTAACAGACGCCGCTGAACCGCATCGTCGTCCACCACCATTAGGCTCAGGGTTTCGCCGTGATAGCCGATAACCCGGTCTGCCACTACTGGTTGATGACTGACTTCGCGACTGCTCGGCAGCATCAGTGAAACTCTAAATGTGGAACCTTTCCCGAACTCACTTTCAATACTTAAATCGCCACCCATGCGGTGCACCAGAGCCTGGGTAATGGCTAGTCCAAGGCCACTGCCAGCAACCTGATACTTGGGGTCGGCAATACGCACAAAGGCCTCAGATATACGGGATATATTGTCGCGTTCGATTCCGACCCCGGTATCGGTTACGGTGAAATAGGCCACCTGGTTACGGTATTTAAGATCCACCGTAACGCTGCCCTCTGGAGTGAATTTTATCGCATTGGAAATCAGGTTGATCATCACCTGACGCAGTCGTTTACCGTCGGCAATAACTGTCTCTGGAAGTCTTTCCTGATGGCTAAAATTGAGGTTTATATTTTTGCTTTGGGCCTGTATTTGAAACATATACATAAGCTGTTCAATCATCGCCAGCATATCCACTCTGTTTCTGTGCAGGTCGAGTCTTCCTGCCTCAATCTTAGAAATATCTACCAGCCCTTCTATCAGATCGGTGAGGTGTTCACTGCTGCTGCGCATCACCTTAATCGACTCGCGGCGGGGCAGGGGAATATCATCGGCGCCCTCAAGTAGCTGGGCATAGCCCATAACCGAGTTCAGCGGAGTCCGCAGTTCGTGGCTAATTCTTTCCAGATAACGACTCTTGGCAATGTTGGCGGCATCGGCTTTTTCTTTCGACTGTTGCAGTTTCAGATCCGTTTTTTTATGAGCGCTAATTTCATTGATCAGTAACTGAGTTTGGCGCTGAGATTCGTCTTGCGCCAGTTGACGTCCCTCCATACTCAGTAGGTAAGACCAGGTGGCCACCGTTAAAACGATTATCGAAATCGCTGACAGGGTCCAGGAAAATATCTCAATCAGGGCTAGTTGGTCAGGATAAAGGCTGATGGTTTTTATCGATGCCAGCTTGATCAATGATAAGAAAATCCCCAAATTAACGCTAAATAAGACGGCAAATTTAAAAGCTCGAGATTGGATGTGTCGCAGCCTGACGGATTTGAAAAACAGCTGCACAAAGATTAAAAATTGATTCGATATCAGACCTTCGGTTCGGCAGGCATCTTTGCAGTGTGCGTCCAGAGAGCAGCATAGAGAACATATCGGTAGCTGATAGAGCGGGCAGTAGGTCATGTCTGGCTTTTCGAAAATATTTTCACAGACTCCACATTGCTCGCTAGCTAGAGAGCCAGACGGCCCGGTATTCAATGGCGCTGGACGCACAATGTAATAGCGCCCCTTGGTAGCCCACGCAATTAATGGAGAGATTACAAAGGTCAGAGCCAGTGTGATAAATGACGAGAAAGCCTGGGCTTCAATACCCAGCAAACCGTTGTATGCAATGATGCCCAGGATCATAGATATGAGCATGGCTCCCACACCAACCGGATTGATATCGTAGAGATGGGCGCGCTTAAATTCTATATGGGGCGGACTCAGACCCATTGGTTTATTGATTACCAAATCCGCCACCATAGAGCCAATCCAGGAGAGCGCAATAATGCCGAATATACCCAGGGTCTTTACCAGTGCGCTATAGATACCCACTTCCATCAGAATAATTGCCACCACCACATTAAACACTACCCAGACCACACGCCCTGGATGGGCATGGGTAAGGCGGGCGAAAAAATTTGACCAGGCGATGGAGCCAGCGTAGACATTGGTGACATTAATTTTTAACTGTGACAGCACCACAAAGGCTGCGGTCAGAGCTAAGATGGTAGATGGAGATTGGCTCACATAGCTAAAGGCCACCAGATACATCTGGGTGGGCTCGGCGGCCTGCTCGGGACTGATACCGTAGTTGATCGCCAGCACCAATAAAAAAGAGCCAAGTAATAATTTAAAAGCGCCAATAAGGATCCAGCCAGGGCCGGCCAAAATAGTTGCCAGCCACCAAGATCGTTTACCGGCTATTGATTGCGGGGGAATAAAACGTGCGTAATCGGCCTGCTCGCCAATCTGCGCCACCAGAGAAAATAGCAGAGTCGAGGCCGCGCCGATCATCAGCCAGTCAAACTCTGGACCGCTTTGGTTCTGCCCTTGAAACTTAACCCAGTTATCAATACTGCCCATATCGTTGACCAGAATATAACCGATGGGCAGCAGCTGCAGCAGTACCCAGAATGGCTGTGTCCAGGTTTGAAAGCGGGTGATCATGGTGATGCCATAGGTGACTATGGGAATCACTAACAGGGTGCTCACTAGATAGCCCCAGTGCAAGGGCAGGCCGAAGATAAGTTCCAATGCCAGGGCCATAATGCTGGCTTCAAGGGCTAAAAAGATAAAGGTAAACGAGGCATAGACCAGCGAAGTGATAGTAGAACCAATGTAGCCGAACCCGGCTCCGCGAGTTAGCAGGTCTATATCAAGCCCGTATTTACTGCTGTAATAACTGATCGGCATTGAGAGCAGTAGCAGAACCACGCTCACCAGTAAGATTGAAGCCACAGCGTTGTTAAAACCATAGCTCAGGGTGATGGAGCCGCCAATCGCCTCTAGGGCCAAAAAGGTAATTGCGCCCAAAGCGGTGCTTGCGACTTTTAGCGCTCTCCATTTTCGTGCGCCGACACTGGTGAAGCGGAGCGCGTAGTCTTCCAGGGTTTGATTGCCAACCCATTGGTTGTACTTGCGCCGCGCGCCAAAGACGCCTTGCTTTGTTCTAGCAGTCATCAAGCACCTGTGACGAAGAGAGAGAAAAGAGGGTTAATGCTCTAAACAAAGCAATTAGTCTGCCAATAAAGCGGTAAAGTCATAGAAGCCATTTTAAATCGAAATCGCCTACCTCTTTTCGAGCAGTCTTTTATCCTCCCAGACGATCCCTCAAACGCCTATGCGCCAAATAACGTATACCTCGGGCTATAAGGCGAATTGTGGCTTTTGCCTCGACAGCCAATAATCTCGGCGAGTTTAACTTACTGAGGTCTCCCCATGAAAAGCTCCATTACTAACAACATCCCAAGCTGGCGTCGCGCTCTGCTGGTATCTGCTGCAGCCTTTGCAGTGGCCCAAGCAGGCTTGACTAATGCAGCATCTGACGAATATGCAACATCCGTAGTTAACACCACTGGTCTCGCGGTTACCGACGACACAGTAACTGTCGGTATCCTTCACTCGATCACCGGCACCATGGCGATCAGTGAGACGGGTT
>JABBBF010000113.1 GCA_018607545.1 SAR92 clade bacterium
TAACCAAATATGTCTGGCCCCATATGAAGAAACAGCCAATGGGCCGTATCGTCAATATAGGTTCCATTCACAGTTTGGTCGCCTCCAACTACAAGAGTGCCTACATCACCGCCAAGCATGGATTGATAGGTCTGACTAAAGCCGCCGCCTTGGAAGGTGCCGAGCATGGCATTACCGTCAACGCAGTCTGCCCTGGTTATGTTAGAACCCCACTAGTCGAAGGGCAGCTGGCCGATCAAGCCAAAAATCTGGGCATCAGTGAAGACGAAGTGCTGAATAATGTCATGTTAAAACCTGCCGCCATCAAGCGGTTGATTGAGCCCAGTGAAGTGGCCGAAATGGTGCGCTATCTGTGTTCCAAAGAGGCAGGTGCGGTAACCGGCGCAGTCTGGTCTATGGATTTAGGCTGGACTGCACAGTAGATGCTTCTTATAGCCTTTTTTAAATCTATTGAAAGGCCAAATCGAGTAGTATCTCCGTAGGCTGTATTAACCCAAATTAATGGCTATTTGAGAACCCATCTTAGCAAGCGCTGGCCATAGTAAAACTTTGCCTATTGCTTTAATAATGACCTATAAAAGACTCTAGGCTTGTTTTGTTCATTATTTGGCTATATTGTTCATATAAATGCAAATTTTGTTCATCTTTTAGGTCTTTATGCGTTATATGGATTACTTGCCAACCCTTATTAAAATTGTTGAGAACGGCGCCTCAGCTAACCCTGACAAAGTGGTTTCATATACCCAACTTCTCGCTGACAAGCTACGAGACAGCGGTGAAAAGAAATCCGCTGAAAAGCTACTTAAAGCTGTTAGCAAAGCTCAGATGTCCAAGGGTTTGGCGCCCACTACTCTAGTGCCGTTAACAGCCCCTGTTGACCGAGATAGCCGGTTATCCCTCTCCGATGAGTCCTACCCTCACCTTAATGATATTGATATCCAGCTGGATGATATGACAGCTGAATCCGTCGAGGAGTTTGTATCCTTTGTGGATAACGCTTACGCGTTGTCAGAAGCGGGGGTAGGGATTAGTCCCTCAATGTTGCTCTACGGGCCACCTGGTTGCGGCAAGTCATACTTGGCGCAATATATTGCCGCGCGACTGAAGTTACCTCTGTTAACAGCACGCTGTGATGTAATGATGTCTTCATTACTAGGCTCGACAGCGAAAAATATCCGTAACCTGTTCGACCATGCGTCGAATAGACCCTGTGTACTTTTTTTGGATGAATTTGATGCACTAGCCAAGGCCCGAGATGACCAGCATGAGTTGGGCGAGTTAAAGCGCGTGGTGGTTAGCCTGTTGCAAAATATAGATGCTATGTCCTCCGATACTGTGGTAATTGCCGCCACGAATCATGACCAATTATTGGATCCAGCTGTGTGGAGACGCTTTGCTTACAGGCTAAATCTGCAATTACCCACAGAGAAAATGCGCAACAAATTATTACAACAGTACTTAAAAGGTTATGGCCCTAAAAATTTAAAGCAGCTGGTGGCGGCTACCGAGGGGATGAGTGGCGCGCTAATCAAGCAGGTCTGTGAAGCAATTTTAAGATTGATGATTATAGATAAGGCCTCAGCTATCAACGAGACCGGTTTATTGGCCAGAGTTGCAAAGATCCAATATCAGGATATTATTCAATCTGACGATTTTGCTGAGATCAAAATTCGTCAGTTAAAAAATATGGATAGCCAGTTATTTACGACGCGAGTTCTCGGGGAAATTTTTTCTATATCTACAGGGAAGATTTCGAAAATACTCAATAGTTAGCCACAGGTATGTGCTATGGAAAAAACGGATTTTCCAGTTCAAGTTGTTCAAATCAGGGATGCGGACTATCGCCAGTTAACGGTTCGCAATGGTTCCAAAAAAATGTTTGGCGAGGTGGTGGAGCAGACCAGGTCTGCTTTAAATACTCAGATTAGTCAGGCATACAACCATTTTTCCACTCAGTGGCAACGCTGGCCCGCCATTCCCGCCGTGGTTAAAGTAATCTTAAAACGAGAGGCTTTGGCGAAATCTCATCGGCCTCTGTCCTTATTTACACCCAGAACCTGCCCGATTATTGGCAGTCTGGATTTTGGTGAAATTCTGGTTAGTGCTACCGCCACTGGCTTGCAGCATCTGGCGCATAGAATCGCCACAACAACCGCCAAGACAGCAATTGCCGGTATATCTACTATTGAGTCAATTCAACCTTACAGCATCAACGATGGTTTCACAGCCGATGATGCTGGAGCTGTGGAGACTTGGACTCAGGAAAATCGACCATTAAAACTTCACCTTTTTAGTCATAGTGACACCAGTACTGACGCCAATATAGAAAGCGCCTTGCTAGAGTTGGCTGAAGAACTGGGTATTGAGCTTGAGAAAATTACCTATGGCACCCGGTGTACTGTATTCAAAACAACAAGTCGTTCAGAAAGAATCGGTGAACTCGCCGACAACTTTATTGGCCTGCAGTCAGTCAACCCTATGCCAGGTTATCGACCCACTGATTTGGAGCTACAGATTGCCCCTGTGGGTACGGTTAATGAGAGTTTATTAGCACCACCTGACCCAGATGTTGAGTATCCGACGGTAGGGGTCGTTGACTCCGGAATTTGTCGAGAGGCAACACATCTGGATCCATGGCTTGTGGGGCGGGAGGAATATGTGCCCCATAAGTTACAGGATAATAGTCACGGCACCATGGTGGCCGGCCTTATCGCTGGTGCGCGGGCTTTAAATCATGGGGATACCAGGTTTCCGGAAGCCCAGGCAAAAATTCTCGATGTGGCTGTTTTTGAGCGAGATGCAATATTGTCAGAGGATAGCTTGGTCGCGATTCTATCGGATGTGATTCCAAAATATCCAGAGGTGCATGTTTGGAATTTATCTCTGGCGCTAAGTGGTGCCACCTCGCCATCGGAATTCTCCGATTTGGCCTGCTTTCTCGATGAATTACATGATCGTTATGGTTGTTTATTTGTTATCTCATCAGGCAATCATCAACTGCTTCAAGCATGGCCACAGTCAATCGCCTATGAGGGCGATAGAGTTGCCTCGCCAGGGGACTCGATTAGAGCGCTAACCGTGGGTGCCATTGCCAATGCCCACAAAAATAACTCTCTATCCCGTACTGAAGAACCTTCACCATTCTCCCGCTGTGGCCCGGGGCCCTGTTTTGTGCCCAAGCCCGAGGTCGCGCACTATGGCGGCAACTGCACAGCCGAAGGCAACTATGCTCAGACAGGTATCCTGTCGATAGGGCCGCAAAATAGCCTTTGTGAGAGTCTGGGAACCAGTTTTTCCGCGCCCCTGGTCAGTGCGCAAGCCGCTGCCCTGTGGCAGGCGCTGGATAATCAGGCGTCTGCATGCACCCCTGAGCGTATCAAGGCGCTGTTAATACATTCTGCACTGCTGCATTCAGATGAGGTCTCCACCAGTACCGTCAATCACTATGGCTTTGGTCGACCTGGTGATGTTATCGACGCTCTATACTGTGATCCCAATGCTCTCACCCTGATGTTTGAAACAGATCTTCGACATGGCGGCCATGAGTTTGAGCGCTGGCCTTTTCCCATTGCAGATTGCCTGTTAACCAATGATGGCAAATTCCGCGGTGAGATGCTGATGACGCTAGCCTATTCGCCACTCACCGATAATCGTTTTAAATCAGAGTACTGCAGAACCAACGTCGAAGTAGGGTTGGGAAATTATCGCCAAGAGGAGGATGAGACTGGAGCGATGGCCTATAAATTCAATAGCTTTGTCCCTGCAGCACCCAAAAGTCTGAGTCAGCTTTTTGAAGCACATCAAATCGAACATGGATTTAAGTGGTCGCCGGTTAAGGCCTACTACGCCAGATTTCCTCAGGGCAAAGCCTTTGAAAACTGTCGTTTGCGTATGAAAGTAACCCGGCGAGCGGAAGAGCTTCCGCCGGAAGAAGCACAAAAAGCAACGCTATTGCTAACCATTAGAGCCAATGCGCCAGATGTGCCCGTTTACAATGATGCTATTCAATTAATCAACAGGTCAGGTTGGGTATTGGTGGATATTGATCAGCATCTGCGAATTAGAATTTAGCATTGATCGGCTAAACAAGATTATCTATATAAAGAGTGATTATTTAAATTTATTGTTCAGGGGGCGAAAATCTTGTCTATTATTTAGGTACGCATTAACGCAAGCGTCATCAAGACGTACGCAGCGCAGGATTGCGCGGGGGATTCTCAGGATGATCGCAACAGCAGTTCAGGTTGCCACTAATAGATGTAGTCAGAGGCAGTATGGCCGACGATAAAAAACACATCTCCAGCGATAAATCGGCCTCTATTACCGAGGCATTTCTCAAGCATGAAACTTTTTTAAAGCGATTTATTTCGCGCTTTTTGCCGCGCCCCCATGATATTGAAGATGTTGTCCAAGAGACCTACTTAAAAGCCTACAGCGCCGAAAAGAAGCGCGCCATACATCAACCCAAAGCTTTCCTGTTTCAGGTGGCTCGCAATACCGCTTTAAAACAATTAACCAAAAAGTCCAACCAGATCACAGGTTATATTGAGGAAATTGATGCCCCAGAGATCATCAGTGATGAACTCTCCATCGAAGACCATGCGATAGCGCGAGAAAAACTCGGCTTGTTTTGCCAGTCGGCACTGGAAATGCCACCTCGATGCCGCCGTGTGTTCCTGATGGCCAAGGTGTATGGTTTCTCGTATAAAGAGATATCAGCACAGTTGGGTATCTCTGCCAGTGCGGTTGAGAAACATGTTGCCAAAGGCCTGCAGATTTGCAGCGCCTATATGGCTAAGATAGAGCAGGAGTCGACTGATCTTGAAGTGACGGCAGCGACGCCAATAAAGGGCAGGGGACGGTACAGCAACACCCCTAAAGTGCGGGACCTATTATGACCACGCAATCAGTAGATAGTATCAACAGCCAAGCCTGTGCCTGGATTGCCAAGCTGCATGGCGGCGAGCCCACGCCAAAAACAAAGCAGCAGCTACATAAATGGATGGCACAGAGCCCAGCCCACAAGGCTGAAATCAAAAAGGTCGCAAAACTCTGGGGCGAGCTAAATGTGCTGACTGAGTTATCCGTGGCTGCAGAATTGCCCGCAAAAACCAGTTTGCTTGATCAGTGGGGCAATACCCTTGCATCAATACGTGGTTGGCGTCTTGGAGTTGCCAGTGGCGTATGTGCTGCAATAGTAGTACTCGCGGTGGTTATTATGCCCGGCTCTTTTATTAACTCCGACCCCAATAGCTATCACACGGCTATCGGAGAGCAGCAGCTGGTAACCCTGAGCGATGGCTCAACCATATTGCTTAACACCAATAGCCAGGTGCGGGTGGATTATCAGGCGGATTCACGCAATATTTATATGCAGCAAGGTCAGGCCCACTTTGAGGTAGCCACCAATAAAACCAAGCCATTTAAAGTATATGTAGGCCAGGAGATGGTCCGGGCAGTGGGTACGGCCTTTACGGTTTATATCAATAAACAGCTAGTAGAGGTAACGGTCACTGAAGGAGTAGTAGAGTTAAATACGCCTGAGCTTAGCAACAGCCCTCCAGCTAGTATTCCTGAGCCTATTGTTAGTAACGGCAAGACTGACACAGCCCCAGCCTACAAACCCGTTGGTTTGGCTAGAGCAGGCGAAAACGTCACCATAAATCCCGGTGATAATAAGCTGCCAGATATCCAACCCATTGATACCCAGGAACTATCCCGCAAGCTGGCATGGCACCACGGCATGCTACGTTTCTCTGGTGATTCATTACAAGACGTAGTTGCGGAAATAAGCCGTTACACCGATTTAAATATCAAAATCGTCGACCCCAGCATCAGCCAAATGCGCATCGGTGGCTTCTTCAAAGTCGGCGAAACAGACAAGATGTTTGAAGCGCTGGAAACCAGCTTTGGTATCCAGGTAATTTATGCCGATAACCAGCAGGTACAGCTAATCGCTGCCGCCCCTCAGTAAGCACTCCCACCATCTATGTGGTCGCCTGCGGCCACTTCTGCAACACCCCATATCATCAACTAAACTAATAACAATAACCTTCCAAAACTCACTATCTAAAACACCAGCAAAGTGCCGCAAGAGCACTAGGCAAAAGAGGGGCAAATTTTTTATGCAATTCCCTGAGGATTTTTTCTACTGGCGAATCATCTGTTCCGTAAGATCGAGATTCGGTGCACTCACACAATGTGACATGCCCGATGGTCGAACGCAGGGAGGGAGAAGAACGCCACAGTTTTTACTCAATCTTGTTTTGATAGTGATATTTGCGGTAACGCCTTTATCGACGCAAGCGCAGGGAAGCTCAAGCCATGCTAATGGCGGTAGCTATGATTTTAATATCCCCAGGCAGCCTGTCGAACAGGCATTAGATGCTCTAGCAAAACAAACCGGCCTTCTACTTTTATTCCCCTATGACCAGGTTCAATCAATAGAAACACAGCCCTTAACCGGTAGTTATTCTATTGATAAAGCTCTGGGCTTTATGCTCAAAGATACTGGGCTATCAGGCGATCTTACCGATGGTGGAGTCATTGTGATTTCACATAATGGACTTAATGGTAAGGGGAAGAGTATGAATACTAATAAACGGAAAA
>JABBBF010000090.1 GCA_018607545.1 SAR92 clade bacterium
CCGCCGTAGCGTTTGGCATCGCGGGTGGCGAGAATCAGCTGAACTAAATACTCTTCAACCGGCTCGGCCATATGTACCGCAAGAGCCTCTTTGCGCGCGGCAAAAAGAGTTTCCTGGGTCAGTGATTCGATGCCCGGCGCTCTTTCCTGCAATGACTCCCTGCGGGTAAGCTGCAGTATCAGATGCTCGGTTTCCGGTGCCGGGTAGTCGACCATAATGTGCATTAAGAATCGATCCATCTGTGCTTCCGGAAGTGGGTAGGTGCCTTCCTGCTCGATGGGGTTCTGGGTTGCCATGACCAGAAACAGATCTGGCAGCGGGTATGTGGTGCCGCCCACCGAGACCTGGCGTTCGGCCATAGCTTCGAGTAGGGCGGATTGAACCTTGGCCGGTGCGCGGTTGATCTCATCCGCCAGCACCAGGTTGTGAAACAGTGGGCCCGCCTGAAACTCAAAGTTTCCCTGCTGGGGTCGGTAGATATCACTGCCGGTAATATCGGCGGGCAGCAGGTCTGGGGTAAATTGAACCCGTTGGAAGTCGCCTTCAATACCCTCTGAGAGGGTTTTGATCGCCTTGGTCTTGGCAAGTCCCGGTGCGCCTTCGACAAGCAGATGGCCGTCGGCTAAAAGCGCAATAATTAAACGTTCGACTAGATGGTTTTGGCCGACGATCTGCTCGTTTAGCCAGTCTTTAAGAAGATGGATTTTCTGGTGCAAAAGATTCCCCTATTTGCTTTTATTGAGCCTCTGCGGCGCGAAAATTTGACACATTCTAGTGCCCCAATTATTAACATACAAACCTGATTTTGTAAGCTATAGTACTCACATTGTCAGTCTCAAGGTTATGCATAATTAATTTGATTTTAACAGCTGCTAGTAGAGACTGAATTTTTTTCAAAAGGTTGCAGGTTTTGATCATGGATGTGAAAAAAAATATTGGCAGAGAAGAGTTGGAGAGGATTTTAAAATCCGTTGCAGCGGATAAACTGGACTCTGGGCGGGCAGCGGAGTTTCTCAACTTTATTACCAATGCCATGCATTTCTATCCGGATGCGGACTATCTGTCGCGCCCGGTAGAAGAGATTTTTTTTAATATCTACGGCCTGTTTGAGTTTGCCGAAAATGGCTCCACGAACAAGTCGACCAGTCAGGCGCGGGTAAAGGCGTTTAATCCCCAGCCTGAGGTTGATGGTTGGGGTAGCCGCAACACCATTATCTATATCAGCCAGCGGGATATGCCATTTTTAGTTGATTCGCTGCGTATGGCATTAAACCGCCGCGGCTTAAATATCTTTACCCTGCAGAGTAATCCTATCTGGGTGGTGCGCGATAACAACGCCAGGCTGTCCGCCAGCCACAAATCCTATATCGACGGTGCACAGCGCGAAGCCTTTATCAATATAGAAGTCGATATTCACCGCGACAGCGAGTTGCCGGAATTACAGCGCGATCTGCTCTCGGTTCTCGATGATGTACAGACTGTCGTCGATGATTTTGATCCGATGCGTCTGCGCGCCGGTGAGCTGATTGAGGAGCTCACTGCCACAGCGGCCCATGTTCCAGATGCCAGTGAGTCACTGGAGTTCCTGCGCTGGATTTACAATGGCTACTTTACCTTTCTCGGCGCTGTCGAATTTGATCTGGTTGAGGGCAATAGTGAGCTCTATCTGCGCGAGCAGTCCGGCAGTCGTCTGGGGCTATTGCAAAAGTACAGTGGCGATACCCGTGAGGAGGAGATTAAAAAATTAAACCCTGGTGTTATTGCACTTTATAAGGGCGATGATATTTTAACCTTCACCAAATCCTCGCGGCGCTCGCGAGTGCATCGTGATGTCTACTCCGACTACTTGGTGGTAAAGCGTTTCAATGATAAACAGGAGGCCATAGGTGAGGTACGTTTCCTTGGCCTCTACACCTCGCAGTTCTACTCCTACAGTCCGCGGCGGATTCCTATTTTGCGGGAAAAGGTCAGCTGGGTTATGGAAAACTGTGGTTTTGATAAAAACAGCCACGACGGTAAAACCCTGCAGACCATTCTTGATTTTCATCCCCGCGATGAGTTGTTTCACCTGAGTCGTGAAGAGCTGGCTGACACGGCGATTGGTATCTGGCAGATTCAGGAACGCCGGGTGATTAAAGTCTTTATGCACGCCGACCCCTTCGATAAATTTGTCAGCTGCATTGTCTATCTGCCCAGAGAGTCATTTAACACGGCGGCACGCATTAAGATTCAGCAGGCAATTGGTCTGGAACTGGATGCTGAAGAGAGCGAATTTACCACCCAGTTTTTGCCCGAGTCAGTACTGGTGCGCATCTATCTAGTCTATCAATTGCGCAGTAAAAAATACCTCCAGGTTGAATGTCAGCAGCTTGAATCCCTGGTCGGCAATATTACCCGGGATTGGAGTGATGGCTTTGCCGAGGAGGCGGTGGTCTATTGGGGGGAGCGCGATGGCCGCGCCCTGGGGCGTCAATTTCAGCGCGCCTTTCCCGCCGCTTACCTAGAGCTCTATACTCCACTACAGGCGATTGCCGATGTGTTGCTGATCGATGAGTTAGAAGATTCCAGAGAGCTGGGGATTGCCTTTAATAATCTCGATGGCGAGAAAAATAATCTTTTGCAGCTCAAACTGTTTCACTGGGATTCCCCACTTGAGCTATCGGATATGATTCCGATGCTCGAGAACCTCGGTTTCCGGGTAATGGTCGAGCATCCCTACCTGATTAAACCGGAGGTGGGCAACCAGATCTGGCTGCAGGATTTCCGTCTCGCATTTTCCCTGGATGTGGATGTCGATGTCTCGGCGGTGCAGGGCAGCTTTAAAGATGCACTGCGAGTGGTCTGGCAGGGCGAAGCGGAAAATGACAGCTTTAACCGTCTGGTAATCGGTGCCCGTCTGGATTGGCGAGCGGTGGCCATGTTGCGCCTCTATGCCCGTTACCTAAAACAGCTGGGCATTGCTTACAGTCAGGAGTTTATTGCTGATACCCTGGCTCGTCACCTGGATATTACGCGCAATCTGGTGGCGCTGTTTAAAAGCTATTTTGATCCCCGCTACGCGGGGGAAAAGAGCCGCAGTGACCGTTCTGTAGGACTCTCAGAGAAGATTCTGAAGACCTTGGATAAGGTGGAAAATATCAGTGAGGATATTGTTCTGCGCGGCTATCTCGAGGTTGTTGAAGCGACCTTGCGAACTAACTTCTTTCAAGGCTTCGAGGATGGCAGTTCGAAGTCTTATATCTCGGTCAAACTTGAGTCGGGGAAGATTTCCCTGGCACCCAAGCCGCGTCCTGAATATGAAATATTTGTCTACTCCCCAAGGGTGGAGGGCGTCCATCTGCGCGGTGGCAAAGTGGCGCGCGGTGGTTTGCGCTGGTCCGATCGCCTGGAAGATTATCGCACCGAGGTGCTCGGTCTGGTCAAAGCTCAGCAGGTTAAGAATGCAGTGATTGTGCCCACGGGTGCCAAAGGCGGTTTTGTCGCCAAGCAGGCAGATATGGCGGCCGGTCGTGAGGCCTGGCTGCAAGAGGGTATTTCCAGTTATATGCTCTATATTCAGGCGCTGTTGGATATTAGCGACAACCTGATCGAGGGTGAAGTGGTCCCCCCTTATAACGTGGTGCGGCGCGATGCTGATGACCCCTATCTGGTGGTCGCGGCAGATAAGGGCACAGCGACATTTTCTGATATCGCCAATGAGATATCTGAAGCCAACAACTTCTGGCTCGGCGATGCCTTCGCCTCTGGCGGCGGCAATGGTTACGACCACAAGGCCATGGGTATTACCGCTCGCGGTGCCTGGGTTGCGGTGCAGCGCCATTTTCACGAGATCGGTGTGGATATACAGCGCGAGGATTTTACGGTTGTCGGTATTGGCGATATGGGCGGCGATGTATTTGGCAATGGTATGTTGCTCTCGGAGCATATTCAGCTGGTTGCGGCGTTTAATCATCTTCATATCTTTATCGATCCCAACCCGAATGCGGCGGCGACCTTTGTCGAGCGTCAGCGGCTCTTGGAAACCCCTCGCAGTACCTGGGATGATTTTGATAAGTCGCTGCTCTCTGAAGGTGGGCTGGTGTTCTCGCGCAGCGCAAAATCCCTGACTTTAAATCCGCAGATTAAGGCGCGTTTTAATATTGATAGCGACAAGCTAACGCCGACAGAATTGATCGAAGCCATTTTGCGCTCTCGGGTCGATCTAATTTGGAATGGTGGCATTGGTACCTATATTAAGGCTTCCACAGAGAACAATGCAGAGGTCGGTGATCGCGCTAATGACGGTTTGCGGGTAAATGGCCGCGACCTCAACTGCCGGGTGTTTGGCGAGGGCGGCAATCTCGGCATGACCCAGCGTGGGCGCATCGAATACTGCCTGCGTGGCGGCATCTGTAATACCGACTTTATCGATAATGCGGCGGGTGTGGACTGCTCTGACCACGAAGTGAATATCAAGATTCTACTTAACGAGAAAGTTCGTGTAGGCGCGCTGAGCGCAGAGGATCGCAATCACTTTTTAGCGTCGATGACCGACAGTGTCGCTGAATTAGTGCTGCACAATAACCTTCGTCAAACTCAGGCTATCAGCTTGGCGATGCATCGCAGTGACCAGCAATATGCTGAGTATCAGCGCTTTATGACCTGGCTGGAGAGTAACGATAAGCTGGATCGGGAATTGGAATTCTTGCCCACCGATGAGCAGCTTAACGACCGGGTTAGTCGCGGCCAGCCGATCTGGACGCGCCCGGAACTGGCGGTCTTGATCTGTTATTCAAAGGTAGTGCTAAAAGAGGCATTGCTAGAGGCAGATTTGCTCGACGACGAGGTGTTGGCAGAGTCGGTCAATCGTGCATTTCCAGCTCAGCTGGTTGAAACCTATGCCGCTGATGTCGCTGAGCATCAGTTGCGTCGAGAGATAGCCGCGACACAGTTAGCCAATGATATGGTCGATCGAGTGGGCTTTACCTTCTTCTTTCGGCAGATGGAATCTACAGGTGCCAGTGCCGCAGATATTGTGCGTGCCTTTAGTATCAGCATGCATATTCTCGATATAGATAAACTCTGGCTGCAAATTGAAAACAGTCAAGATAGTTTGTCTGCCACTGTCAGGTTGGATCTGCTGCATATATTAATGCGGGTGGTTCGCCGCTCGAGTCGCTGGCTGCTGCGCAATAGACGTATGAATCTTCACTGTAGCGAGATGATTGAAGGTATGACTGAACCTGTGCAGTCAGTGCTGGCGAATTTATCGACACTGCATGATGCTGAGTGGATAGAGTTATGGAGTGACGAGAAATCCTTGATCTTGGATATGGGCGTCGAGGAGCAGATGGCCTCAAGGCTTGCTGCCGCAGACAGTATGTTTCTTACCGTTGGCATAGTGGAGATGGCGTTGCGGTTACAGCGGCCGGCGGAGCTGGTTGCGCGGTTGGCCTTTAAGCTTGGCGAACATCTTTCACTGGATTGGTTTATGTCGCAGATTGTCGGCTTGCAGCCACAAAACCGCTGGCAGGATTTGGCCCGCGAATCCTATGTGGATGACCTTGAAAGTCAGCGCCGCCAGTTAACTGGCTGCTTACTTAAGGAGCATGACTCGGAGGATGTTGAGCAACTGTTTGCCAACTGGCAGACTCAGCAGTCTCAGTTGATTAGCCGCTGGAAAACCATGGTTGTTGAATTGCGCCGGACTGCGCCGGACTTTGCGATGGTTTCAGTGGCGCTTCGAGAGCTTTCGGATCTGGTCCAGTCATCGGTTGATTCGGGCAGCGCTAATTAATGGCAAGCAGGAATCTTTCAAAGGTATTTTTTGTTGATTGACATTTTCTACTGGCGTATTGTTAAGTTGTCTAGCTAATGTGGGAATTTGATGAGCTTTCTTGAATTATCTGAATTAATCGTAAATATTGTTACGGCGATGTCGTTGCTTTCTGCAACCACATTGTTAAAAAAACGTTTTAAATTAGTGTAGTGGACATAACCTGTAAGTTATTGATATATATTGTTTATGATGACATTCGGTGACGCCAGAATTAGTGGTTTTGCTGATTTTTAGTAGGAAATTATCCCCATAAAAAAAGGCCACAACTTCGCATGAGTTGCGGCCTTGGTGTTGACCCATCACAAACTTTATTATTTGGTGAGCCGGAAGCGGGACTTATCCCGCTTAATTTTTGTTTTTGTGTCGTTGGGCATTCGCCCAAAATGGAGAGTAGTTTTTTAGTTAGAGCAGTTTTTAGACAAGCTCTTTAACCAGCTTTACAAGTTTGCCGCTTTTTGCTGAAAACTGGCCTGATTAAATCCATTCCAATAATCTTCCCGTCCCTCTCGCCAACCTCTTGACCAGTGGTAGGCCATCGTTGAGTTTTCCTGATACGGGATCACTGCGAGAGAGCGTCCTTGAGTGGCGGCCTGATAGCCTTTTACAAATGAACGGTGTTGAGGATCTCTTTTGTGTTTTTTCACATATATCTCCTAACGGTTTATTTAGGAAACTGACACTCAGCCTGAAAAACCTGCCGAGTGCAGTTTTTATCAAACAAAATTGTGTAAAGAGCGATAGAATGAGCGCCTTTTTTGC
>JABBBF010000196.1 GCA_018607545.1 SAR92 clade bacterium
TACCTGGAGCCTTGCCGAACAAGGCTATAGCAGCCTATGAGCAGATGCCATCGAACGCCCTGCCACTGAAAAATGCGCCGGCGGCAAAGCCGATGGTACTTGAGCGCGGCGGTGTTCAAACGTCTATGCCTCTATCTGGACGACGTTAAGCTTCAGCTTTAGTTAATACAAAGCACTAACAAATTTAAGGAGGGGACTATGGCAGATATTCTATCGATCGGAGCAGGCGCAACTCAGTTGTATCGTCAGGCCCTTTCTACAGTCGGTAACAACATTGCCAACCTCAACACGGAAGGCTATTCACGTCAGGTTTCCGAGACCTCAGAGAATGCGCCGAGTAACCAGGGCACTGTATTTGTCGGTTCTGGTGCACGTTTGGACAATATTACACGTGCCTATGACGAATTTGCCGAGGCCAGCTTACGCGACAGTGGCAGCAAGCTCGCTACCCAACAGCCGCTGATCGATTACGCCAATCGCGTAGTGGATATTATGGGCTCTGAGGCCTCTGGCCTCTCCAGCGCTATGGACAAATTTTTTGCCACCGCCAACGCGCTCAGCGCAGATCCCGCATCGCTTAATCTGCGCAGCGATTTTCTCCGTGACGCCGATGGCATGAGCGCGCGCTTTCGCGAGCTCTCCGGTCAGTTGGACGCTATTGAACTTGAGACTCGCGAGAATATTGATAAGCAGGTCAGCACATTAAACAGCCTCTCCGACAAGCTCGCTTTTGTGAATCAGCAGTTGAACAAAAAGCTCACTCTTGACACCCAGCCACCAATGTTACTCGACCAGCGCGATCAGTTGCTGCGTGAAATGTCCTTGGTGACCAAAATTCATGTCGCCGAATCCACCTCTGGCCAAGTGCAGGTGCGTTTAGGCAGCAGCGCCGGCAGCTTGTTCACCGATAGTAAACAAGCCTATGATCTCGGTGTTGCCTTTGATAAAAACGATCCCGGTCGCGTGGATTTGATTATGGAACCCTATGGCGACCGACGGGCGGCCAGTGCGGTTAGCAGCGGCATGCTCGGTGGTCTGTTAAACTTTCGCACCCAAACGCTTTCTCCAGCCATGGACAGTTTTGATTACCTGGCTCAAACCCTGGTTGCTGAAGTGAATCAGGTTCACCGCTCTGGCCTCGATGGCCGCGGCGATCCCGGCACCGATCTGTTTGCTATAGACCCGGTTTTTGACATTACCGCTGGCACTGCAAACAGCGCGATTAGTATGCATGTGGAAGTAACTGATCCTGAAGCCTTCAGCTACGCACCATTTCGTGCCACCTGGGTCAGTGAACAAAACAGCTGGAGTATTGAAGACATTAATAGTGGTACGGTCACCCAGGCGAGTGCCGGTCATAGCAGTTTCGATTATGCTGGTCTCAGCCTCTCCGTTGATATTATGCCCCTCGACGGCGAGAGTTTTGTGGTTACTCCTCGTACTCGTCCAGCCAGCGGCATTCGTGTGATTCAATCCGACCCCCTTGCTGTGTCCACCGGTGACACTATGCGAGTGATGAGTGACCTGAGTAATCTGAGCAATGCAACGGTTAGCCTCGAGCAAAACAGCGCAGCAACGGCAGGCGGGTTTGCGGTTGGTAAAAATATTACTGACCTAGGTAATAACCCTAGTGCCGCGGCTGGTGAATTAGTAACCGCGAGCTATCTATCTCCGGCCTATATTATTCCACAGGGCAGCACTCAGGCCTCCCTGATGATGGAGGTACCCTACGATAGCAATCTCAGCTTTCAGGTGATGACCGCTGATGGTATCCATGTCCTGGGCAACAGTCTGGATAGCGCCGTTCAGTCCACAATGCTCTCGGAGGGCGCTGGATTCAACGCTAACAGCAGCTATAGCGACAGCTATCTCAATGCAACCGGTGCCAATGCTTATCTGGATTTGCCGCTCACCTATGGCTTTCTGGCCTCTGAAGTCGAACGTAAAGACTGGCTGGTGGGCAGCGCGGGCATAACCGATATCTTTACCACCACTACCCTCGACGCCTCAGCCACTTCAGGCAGCGTGCGCTTGCAGAGCAATGATTCCTCGGTGGGAATTGATCAGATCAGCGCCAACGCCCTGGTCTTAAATGGCACGTCAATGAGCAGCCTCTCTCTGGCTGCTGGCGAGACCAGTTCGGCAGCAAGCATGGCCACTTGGTTGAACAGTGCCTCAGGGTCGACCGGGGTTATGGCCACCGCCAGTACTAGCATTGAGGTTGACTCCAGCAGTATCGACTTCACCCAGCAGTTGACTATTAATGGTGTCACTATTGGGAGCGGAAGCTTGCTGACCTCTACAGACGAGTTGGCCGCGGCGATTAACAGTGCTACGGCCAGCACAAACGTGATTGCCCTAGTGACCCCAGATGATCGCTTGCAAGTGACCAATGCCGCTGGCCACGAGGGTGAGAATATTTCACTGGGTAATCCGGTAGCCTCTTCGGCTACCAATGCTCTGGGTCAGTCTAATAATGTCCACACCGGACAGTTGGACCTGCAGGGCGACGAAGAAATTCGTTTCACCTTTGGTGCCGCTGGCGTGCCTTCTGATTTAGCCGTGCTGGGTCTGCGCACCGGCGTCTATGTCGAGGGTCCGGTAACTGAAGATCTGGCGGTATTTGTCACCGGTACAGGCAGTGCCTCGGTAGCCGCAGGTTTTGGCAAATCCGATAGCGCGGCAGTAGCCGCCAGCTTGCAGCAGCCCTTTACGATTAATTTTTCCTCGCCAACGGAATACAGCATCACTGATACCACCACCGATACTGTAGTAGCTACAAGAAGCTATAGCTTTGGTGAAGATATTACTCACAACGGCATGCTCATCGCCGTTGACGGCAACCCTGAAGCTGGGGATAGCTTTGCCGTCGACAGCAATAAAGATGGTATTGGCGACAACGGCAACATGCTGCGCATTGCCGCTCTTCAAGACAAGCAAGTCTTGGGGGATGGGCGCACCTTTAGTGAAGCCTATATTACCTTGGTTGGCACTGTGGGCAGCAAAGTGGCGCTGGCGATGATGTCCCAGGATGCCATTCAGGTGGTCTATGACCAGGCTGTTGCCTCAAAAGATCAGGTTTCCGGCGTCAGCCTCGATGAGGAAGCCGCTGATCTGATTCGCTTCCAGCAGGCTTATCAGGCCTCAGCACAAATTATTCAGGTAGCCTCCAAGCTATTTGACTCTATATTAAGCATTCGTTAAGGAGTTGACCGATGAAGGTCTCTACCAGCCAGATATTTGAACGCGCAACGGCGCAGATGGCCGAGCAGCAGGTTAAGGTCGCTGATATGCAGACTCAGCTGGCAACCGGCAAGCAGATGGTTCGACCCAGTGACAATCCTGAGCAGGGCGCATTAATTCAGCGCCTCAACACCGCACTAGATCGCCAAGATGTTTATGCTGGCAACCTCAATGCGATTTCTAACCGCCTAGAAGCTGAAGAAACTGCTTTGATGAGCTCAGAAAATATCCTGCAGCGTGTCCGCGAACTTGCAGTGCAGGCTAATAACGGCACTCTCTCAGCTGATGACCGCATTATTATCGCCACGGAGGTCAGTGCTCTGCGAGATGAACTGGTCTCCCTGGGTAACAGTAAAGATATCTCTGGCAACTATGTGTTTGCTGGAGCCATGACTCAGACAAAACCCTTTGTCGAAAATGTCGGGGGCACAGTGAGTTATCGCGGAGACCAGACTCGCACCATGGTGGCGGTCTCTGACCAGCGTCAGCTGCAACTCAATCGTCCTGGCAATGAGGCCTTTGCCAGTGTGGTTCGTGAAACCGACGGTGTCAGTGCAAGGGTAGGATTTTTCACCGTGATAGATGATTTCACCGCTGCTCTTAATAGCAATGACACTGCGAGTTTGCAGGGTAGTCTGGTTGAAGTTTCCGAGTTAACCCAAAATCTCGCCCTGTCTATTGCTGACGTGGGTAGCCGTATGGGCATATTGGATTCTCAGGCCGACACTCTGGCAGATGCCAAACTAAGATATCAAACACTGCTTTCTAGCGCTGAAGATGTTGACTACGCCAGTGCCATTACTCAGCTGACCGCTGAAATTATGTCTCTAGAAGCGGGGCAGAGCAGCTTTGCCAAGATCTCTCAGCTGAGCCTGTTTGATTACATTCGATAAAGACATTGGTTCTTCGCTGGGCCGATAAAATAGTACAGAGATTAGAGAACCGAGATGGCTGAAACCTCCGCAACGTCAAGCGCAACTGCAACCCCTGTTGCCACAACCAGTACCTCTACCCAGATATTAACCGCTCTGGATGCGGGCTCTGGTATTGATGTGGTTGCACTGGCGAGAAATCTTACTGACGTCACCAAGCTGCCCCAGACAGAGGCACTGCAGTCAAAAATAGACTCTAGCGACGCTTCGGTATCTGGTTACGCACTGATTGCCCAGGAGATGAGTCTCCTAAAAAGCGCCTTTGAAACCCTCAACGATGCCGACGAACTGGCGATAAGTTCCGGTTCCTCATCCGCTGCTGGCCAAGTGGGCTTCACCGCTATTGCAGGAAATGCTATATCCGGCTCCTATGATGTCATCGTTAGTCAGTTGGCCCAGGGCCAACGCGTGATCTCAGATCAATACAGCTCAAGTACCGCCACTCTTCATTCATCAACCTTCGACATGTCTCTATCCATAGGGGCTACGGTTTCAGGAACTTACACTGAGGTTCTCTCTGAAGCTGATATGCGTACCGCTGTGGCCAACGGCGCAAGCATTACCGCAACTGATGGTGCGGGCAATAATATTGTCGTCAGCCAAAGTGAAGTGAATGCCGCTGGTGGCACCTCTACTGGTGCTGAAACTCTGGCCGGTTATGCTGCGGCCCTGCAGACTAAAGCAGCGGCATCTGCAGCCTTTCAATTCACAGCAGCAGTCAATGACAGCGGTGTTACATTTACTCAAAAGACTGCTGGCACAGGCTCCCTTGCCAGTGCTGAAGGTGTGGTCACCGCTGGTATCAGCGCACTGTCTCCGGTCAGCGGCGTCGCCGCCCAATACAATGTCACCGCCACTGCCGCAGTGACCACCAGCCTAGTGGTCGGCGACGGCGATAATACAGTCACGGTCGATAGCGCCGCCTATACCAGCATCGCGCAACAGGTAACCGCCATTCAAGGTGGCTCCGGCTATGAAAATTTACTGTTTACCGTTGCCGCAAACAGCGCCGGCGATGGCTTTGAATTTAGCTATAAAACCGCTGGTGCGATCACTACCGCGCCAACCATGAGTGGCTCTAACAGTAGTCATACGGTGAGTTCCACACGCGCAGGTGTGACCGCGGTCAACAGTCCAACAGCTACCTCAATTAATGTGGCTACGGCAACTCCGGAGGGCGTAGTCAGTGCCATTAATGCCGCCAATACTGGCGTTACCGCACTGCTGGTGGACACCGGCACTCAGGGCGCCAATTATCGCATCATGCTCACCGGGGGTGAAGGTAGTCAGGCCGTGTTTAGTCTCTCGTCAACGCCGGACTTGGGCTTTGGCGACAGTGGCAACACTATTCGAACCGCTCAAGATGCGGTTATAAATGTTAACGGCCTGGCGCTGACCCGCAGCACTAACGAAATTTCTGATGTTATTTCTGGCGCCACATTTGTGGTCTCCGAAGTCAGCGCTACAGCTGTGCGTCTAAATGTCACCAATGATCAGTCGAGTTTAAAAACGAATCTTCAATCTGTGGTCGCCGCCTACAATAGCTTCAATCAATTACTCTCTGATTTGACCAGCTCAGCAGCTGATTCAGACCTGTCATATGGTGGCGACCTGGCTCGTGAACAAAGTGCGGTACGCTATATCAAGCAACAGGTGTTTGACAAACTTATGGCCGATTCTTCGAGCAAGAGTGGCTCCATTTCCGCCCTGCGAGATTTGGGTATCAGTGTCGATAGAACCGGCAATCTAACAATGACCGAGACCACCTTTGATGCGGCGATCGCCAATAGCTACGACGATGTGGCGACCATGTTGTCTGCGGGTACTAGCAACCAGAGTCTTTACAGCACAGATGCTCAAGGCCTGGCTCAGGATGTGGCAACATTGATTGATGGCCTCAATAGCAGTACTGGCATTGTTGCTACACGCAAAGATAGTGCCGAGGACTACAGTGACGACTATGCCTCTGAATTAGTGATTCTTGAAGCGCGAATGGAAAAGGTTTACCAACGCTATTTAACCCAGTTTGCCGCTATGGATTCGATGTTGGAAAAAATTGATGGCACGAAAAATTACCTTACAGGTCAGCTCAAATCACTGGCTAATATGTATAATTCTGATTAATCCCTTTGCCTCGAGCAGGTAAAAAATCAAGGCTGTCCGATCGCGAAATAATTCGTCACTCTCGGGCACAGGCATAGCTAGCTGTCGAAAAAAAACCCAGCACAGTGACTGGGTTTTTTTGTGTTGCTTGCAGTTTGTCTTTTAGCCCTATGTTTAGGACTGCTCAGCAAACTGTTTTTAAAAACCTACTTAAGCAGAGCCAATACTGACTGAGACTGCTGGTTGGCCTGGGCCAACATTGCTGTACCGGCCTGCTGA
>JABBBF010000209.1:0-4038 GCA_018607545.1 SAR92 clade bacterium
TTCATTGGTAGAATAATTAGCCATTGGTCTCTTATCTCGATTATCTAAAAAGGCAGATATGATACCCGAACTACTCACCGATTTGAGTAGTTTGTAGTATTGATCGGCAAATTATTGAAATGACCAGATTAACCGGGAAAGTTGACTACACTTAAAAGCGTACGGAGAAAAAAATATAACTTAGCCACTCGCCCCGGGGATCAGCCCCTCTCAGCGACCCCAGTGGCGACGCAATCGGAAAGCCTTACAGATAAAACTTATGACTTCTGTATCACTGGATAATATCTCAGCCCTGCTGGACATCATCAAGCCCGACATTGCCGACCAGCTTATCAGCGATGCAAACTTTTGCCTGCAAGATAAAGCATCCGCCGAACAGTGGATTGGCAATCTATCCGCCAACAGCTATGCCAATAACGCCATAGAGCTCTATCGGGTCCTTCCTTTAGCAGCAAAGCTGGATATAGATCCCAACACCAAGATGGAGATACTCGACAGCCTGACACCCATAGTGATCAGGTCTACCGAGTGCCTGCTGCAATCCCAGCCCAACGAGGATACCGCCAAGGCAATCTCTCTCGGTCAGGCGCTGATTCGGCAGGTTTACGAAGGCAATAAACTGGTTATCTACCAGCTTGGTAACCAAGTGAATATTACCAGTCAAACCACTATTTCCGCGCTCGCCAAAAGCATCCTCAACGCCTGCAATGTACTGGCCAAAATACTGCTCAACAGCCTTAGTCAGTACCTGCAGCAACCAAAATTTTTTTGGCGTGAACTGCACGCGCTACACCTGCTGGCGCAACAGCTGGATATAGCCGATCTGGATATGCCCAACCCCATGGGCATCAATACCTCGATCGATAAGGTCTATTTAAAACTGTTGCTTTTTAACTGCACAAGGCCCAACCATTTCTCAAATTATGAACTGCGCTTTGTCTACACCGAACTGGATTTCTGGTCCTCACTGGCAGAGTTGCGCAGAGGCAATAAGGGCGGGCTGTTTGCCATAGATCCATCCAGTAATCGCGGCGCTGTCTATGCCGATGAGATTGAGCAGCGATCCGGCAATATCATCTTGGATACCTTCAATCTGGTCAAATTTCTAAACAGCATTCTTGATGAAAATAACGACAGCCTGTTTTCCGACCGTATCTCCCGACGGGTGATTAAAGACCTGGTTCGCCAGTGGGGAGAAAAAATAAAACGCCAGGAAACCCATATTAGAGACCATGCAGAGATCAGTATCACCCGCGGCTTTACCTCGATTATCTGTATGCTGTCGCGAACCGACTCATTTGAAAACTTTCTACTGCTCTGCGGCCAAAAACCCTCGGCACCGGACGCCGGAGTAAGAGGTATCGACAGAACCGATGATGTCTGGGGAACCTCGTTTGAACCCATCGACAGCCACCCTGGCGACCCGGTTATCTTCACACCTGTGCGCAACAACAAAACCAGATTGCGGCTAATGCGCGGTATACGCACCGATATCAGCCTGAATGGCGCCGGCATTGAACTGGCCGACAACAAAAATGAACTGCAGCCCGGCGAACCCATTGCCATACGCACCAAGGGCAACGCCAAATGGGTGGCGGGGATTATTCGCTGGAAACATATCACGCCATCCCTGAACACAGTCTGCGGTCTACAGTTTCCGGCACGCAACTGCACCCCAGCGGCGATCCGCTGCAATCCCAGAGAGGAACAGACCGAGCGGCAATTTATGCAGGCGATAATCCTGTCAAAAAAGAAAGATCTCAGCGATGAAGTGACTCTGCTCTGCCCGCCATTGCGTTACAGCGAGGGCAGCAAAATCTATTTACTGACCCCCAAGAAACAAACAGCGGCAATCCTCGGCGAAGAGCTGGAAACCACCGAACATCTCTCGCACTTTAAAATCAGCTTTTGTTAACCATTAATTTGCACTAACAATCCAGGGATGAAAAATTTTATGCACAACAACCAACCACTGCATATTCTAATCGTGGATAAATCCAACGATGAAGCAAACCGCTATATCAGCATTCTGCGCAGCGCCGACTTTAAGGTTGATGCCAAACTGGCCACCACTGAAGAGGAATTGCAGAAATTTATTTCCATGCGCAACTGGGATTTACTGATCGCCACCCAGAACTACAGAAAAATTCCCGTCCAGAATATTTTTCAACGTGTTAGACGCGCCGAACGGGATGTACCAGTAATTTTAATCAGCGCAAAATATGACCCCAAAGCCCTGATCGAAGGACTGCGTCTTGGCGCCGTCGACGTGGTTGTTGAAGACCAGGATCAGCATCTAATTAAAGTTGTAGAGCGCTCCATACAAGCAGTTTACGAGCGCCGCCAGTCCCGCGAGTGGGAGCGCAAACTTTCAGTTGCAGAAAAACGCTCTCAGCACCTGATGAATATCTCCCGCTTTCCGATTGCAATTATCCAAGAGGGAACCTATGTCTATGCCAATGATGCCTGCGCCAGTATGTTTGGCTTTTCCGAGTCTGAAGAGATGCTCTGCCTACCGGTGATTGACAATATTGCCAGTAGAGATCGTGCAAAACTCAAAGCTTATATGGTGCCACTGGAGAGCAACCACGAGATTATGCCCTTTGAAGCCATGGTTAAAACGCTGGACTCGCAAGACAACGAGAGCGATTCATTTTTGGAAATTCACCAGATCCAGTACCAGGGTGAACCGGCACTTCAATTTACCATCAATAAAGACAAACAGTTTGACGCCTCAATAACCCATAGCGACGCACAGCAGACCGCAGAGTACAGCGCAATTCAACCCCACCTGGTCTACGACCTTATCAGCCGCGGCATTAGCCGCTCAGTCCAGAGCGGCCAGGACTGTATGCTGCTGAATATCCAGGTGGATCGATTTAACCAGTTAAAAGAAGATCTGGGCATCGCCAAGGCAGAGAAAATCGCCCATTCACTGGTGATGTTTATCGTGCAGATCTTCGACCACAATCTGGATTGCGGACGGATTTCAGAAAACTGCTTTGCCATTGTGCTCCCCGAGACCACCGAGGAAAAAGTGCTCGAACTGGCCAACAATATTACCCACCAGATCAGCAATGAAGTGTTTGATATAGACAATGAAAGCTTCTCCCTAACCACCTCGATCGGCATCACATTGCTCAATGAAAATGTGCCCTCCGTAGAGCGTGCTCTGGAACGCAGCCAGGAGGCTATAGACCAGCTGAGAGATAAATCTGAGATCGGCAATGGCGTAAAACTCTATATCCCCGACATTCATTCCGATGAGGTCTCAAAAACCGAAGCCGTCGCCATAACAGCCAAACGCCTGCTGGGCGAAAATGCATTTTCCATTCGCTATCAACCCATAGTCGCCCTGTTAGAAGGGGGCAGCGGCAAAGAGTATTACGAAGTTATTCTCGGGGTTAGCAAGGATGTTGCCGCCGAAGAAATTCCCGAGGACTTTATCAATAATTTATTTAAATCCGATATCGCCGGCGAAGTGGATCGCTGGGTCATTAGCCAAGCGCTGCAATCCCTCGCCGAAAAATTAAAAACCAATCCGGATACCCAGTTATTTATCAATATCAGCGCCCAGTCATTTTCCGATCAGGCGTTTTTACCCTGGCTGGCTGATGTACTCGACGCAGCACAGCTGCCCAGCAATTCGCTTATCTTCCAGTTCCGGGAAATCGATGCAGTGCGCTTCCTAAAGCAGGCCGCAGCTATCTGTGAACAGCTGAAAAAATCAAAAGGTCAGGTCGGCATCACCAATTTTGGGCTGGCGATTAACCCGCTAAAAACCCTGGAGACAGTGGCCGCCGATTTTGTAAAAGTGGATCGCTTAATCGTTGAGAAACTTGAAAAAAATGAAACGGGAAAAGCAGAGTTTCAAACAATAATGGGCGGTATGACCGGCACTGGTGTCGATGTAATTGTGCCCTTTGTAGAGAAGGCGACAATTATTCCCACATTGTGGCAGCAGGGCGTGCAGTATATTCAGGGGCACTATATTAAGAAGCCGGGGTTTGAGATGGATTATGATTTTTCCGAAGGGCC
>JABBBF010000209.1:4138-6439 GCA_018607545.1 SAR92 clade bacterium
AGCGGCCCCTTTTCACTCGAAGCACTAATCCAGTATCAATGTATCCTTATCGCTATACCCCAACAGATAGAGAATCCCATCCAGGCCCAGATTGGAAATCGACTGCTCAGCTGAAGCCTTAACCAATGGCTTGGCGCGAAAGGCAATACCCAGACCGGCAATCCCCAGCATTGGCAGATCATTGGCACCATCACCCACAGCAATGACCTGCTGCAACTTAAGACCCTCTTTTTCAGCGATCTCGCGCAACAACTCCGCCTTGCGCTGGCCGTCGATAATATCCCCCGACACCTGCCCGGTAACCAGCCCGTCTTCTATATCCAGCTGGTTGGCATAGACATAATCCACCCCCAGACGCTGCTGCAGATATTCACCAAAGAAGGTAAAACCACCGGAGACAATCGCGGTTTTATAACCGAGTTTTTTCAATGTGGAGATCAGATGTTCGGCGCCCTCGTTTAAGCGCAGGCGCTCGGCAACCGATTGCAGAACCGAGATATCCAGTCCCTTAAGCAGGGCCATACGCTGGGTAAAGCTCTGCTTAAAATCTATTTCGCCCTGCATGGCCGCTTCGGTAATCGCGGCGACCTGTTCGCCAACACCGGCTTCGATCGCCAGCTCGTCGATAACCTCGGCATCAATTAGGGTGGAGTCCATATCAAAAACCACCAGGCGGCGGTTGCGCCTAAAGATACTGTCCTCCTGATAAGCGACATCAATATCGTACTTGCTGGACAGTTCCAGAAGTGCATTTTTAAGTTGCAGGGCATTTTCAGGTTCGCCGCGCACCGAGAATTCCACGCAGGCGCGACCTAGCTTTTCGGTCTCATCCAGTTTAATTCGCCCGGAGAGACGGACAATTTTGTCGATATTCAATCCGAAATCACTGGTCACCGTGGTGACGGCGGCGAGATGTTCGGAGTTAATCTTGCGCGCCAGCAATGTCACTATATAGCGAGACTTGCCCTGCTGTTCGACCCAATCCTGATAGCGCTTATCGGAGATTGGCAGGAATTGCGCCTGCATATCCAGGTCGAGCAGTTTTGTCTGGATATCACTGATCATGGTTTCGGAATTATCGCTCTTCGGCACTGAAGCGAGAATACCCAGGTTGAGCTGGTCGTGAATGACCGCCTGACCTATATCGAGCACGATGACATCGAAGCGCGACAGCACGCCGGTAACCACACTGGTGACACCGGGTTTGTCTTGTCCCGATACGTTTATCAGTAATATATCTTTCACAGAATCCAGCCAAAGTAATTTTAAGGACGCTATTATATAAAAGCTGCGGGAATAGGATAGAATACTCGCCAATTAATTTTCAATCAGGCAATAATTTAAGGACTTCGGGATGCATCGCCAATTTCCCATGGCTAAGAAATTACCCGCTATTGTATTGTCTGTCTGCCTAATTTTCGGCCTCTTAAGCTGGATTGTTCTGCACAGCCATGCCACCAGCGTCAGCAAAGATACATTGCAGGAAAAAGGCGAGCTGACTATTGGCCAGCTAGTCGAGTTGGTTCGCGCCCCGCTATTTAATAATGACAACATCAGTATTCAGGTAGCACTGCAAAAGGTCACCGAAGATCCTGCCATTATCAGCGCCGGTGTCGAGGATGTTGAGGGACAACTTATTGCCCAGAGCAAAAAGCCTCCTGCCGAAAAAGTTATCGCCAACAGTTTTAGTCGCGATATTGTTTTTCAGGATACGCTGGCGGGCAAGGTTCGTTTGACTATCAACAGCCAACCGATAAAGCAGCGCTTCAGCCAGGTGGTTAGAAACTGGTTGCTGCTATGGGCTCTATTTACTGCTGCATGCACCTACTTTACCTTTAGATTTGCCGAGCAGCTGTCGCGGCGGCTTCGCCTACTGACCAAGCGCCTGCCCGGTGGCTCGGATAATATTGTCGATGAGATTGTAGCCCTGGAGACCAGGCTGCAACCGCTGCTCGCCAAGGGCAATGATGAAGAGCTGCCAGAGACCAGTTACTACTGCTCGCTAGTCACCGCGACAATCAAAAATCGTCAGCGCCTCGACACGCAACTCAATCGCCAAAATATGACGCTGCTGCTAGAGAAAATTGATTACTGCACATTGCGCACTCTGGAGCTTTATGGCGGCAAGCGTATTGAGGGGGGCAGTGGCTGTATTAATTTCTATATTCGCTCTACCCAGCACTCCAAGCAGCATCTGCTGGTCTGCCTGATGGCGGTCTATTCATTACAACAATTGCTTAAACAGCTCTCCGAGCAGCTGGGAATTGATCTGGATATTGCCTGGACCCTGTGCAGTGATAA
>JABBBF010000178.1 GCA_018607545.1 SAR92 clade bacterium
CACACACAGGCTCCGGAGGGTATCGCATGAGTTGGGATACAGTAATCGGGCTGGAGATTCACGTGCAGCTAGCCACCAAAACCAAAATATTTTCCGGCGCCAGCACCGCCTATGGTGCCGAGCCCAACACCCAAGCCTGCGCCATAGACCTGGCCATGCCCGGAACATTGCCGGTGCTCAACAAGCAGGCGGTTAACTACGCGATTATGTTTGGCCTGGCGATTGATGCCGAGATTGGCCAGGTATCCGCTTTCGAGCGCAAAAACTACTTCTATCCGGATCTGCCCAAAGGCTACCAGACCACACAGCTGGAAAAACCCATTGTCGGTCGCGGCAATGTTGAAATTCAGCTCGCCGATGGCAGTACTAAAAACGTGCGTATCCATCATGCCCACCTTGAAGAAGATGCCGGCAAGTCGCTTCACGAAGGCAACTTTAACAGCAGCTTCTCCGGCATCGACCTCAATCGCGCCGGTACCCCGCTGATTGAAATTGTCTCCGAACCGGACATGACTAGCGCCGAAGAAGCTATCGCCTTTGCCAAAAAAATCCACAGCATCGTCACCTCTATAGGCATCTGCGACGGCGAAATGTCCCAGGGCAGCATGCGTTTTGACGTCAACGTCTCAGTAAAACCGAGCGGCAGCGATACCCTGGGCACCAGAACCGAAACCAAAAATCTCAACTCGTTTAAATTTATGGAAGAGGCTATTAAACGAGAAGTGGCTCGCCAGATCGACGTTATTGAAGACGGCGGCACTATCGCTCAGGAAACACGCCTGTATAACGGTGAAACCAAAGTGGCTCGCTCCATGCGCAGCAAAGAAGAAGCCAATGACTACCGCTACTTCCCCTGCCCCGATCTACTGCCTGTTGTTGTCAGTGACGAGCAGATTGAGGAGTTGCGCCGCAATATGCCAGAACTGCCCGATGCCCGTCAGGCACGCTTTGTTGAACAGTATGGACTGTCCGAATACGACGCCGGCATACTCAGTAGCGATGCGGCCATGGCCAACTATTTTGAAGCAGTAAGCTCAGCGTGCAAAAACGCCAAACTGGCTACCAACTGGACGATGGGCGAGCTCTCTGCACGCTTGAATAACGAAGACCTGAGTATCGCCAACAGCCCGGTCAGCGCAGAACAGCTTGCCGGACTTATTGTGCGTATTGCCGATAACAGCATCAGCGGCAAAATGGCCAAAGAAGTGTTTGAAGCCATCTGGGCTGGCGAAGGCAGTGCCGATCAGATTATTGAAGCCCGCGGCTTAAAGCAGGTTTCCGATAGCGGTGCACTGGAGCAGATGGTAGTCGATGTACTGGCTGCCAACCAGGCGATGGTCGATGACTATATCAATACCGATGAAGCCAAGCGCAAGAAAAAGCTCGGCGGCTTTATGGGCCAGATTATGAAAGCCTCAAAAGGCCAAGCCAACCCACAGCAGGTCAATCAGATTTTAGCCCAGAAACTTAACGAGCTTCTTTAGCTGGGAAACAAAAGTTCGGACGCAAAAAGGAATCATTTAGTTATGTCACTAAAGAAAGATAAACAGAAAGTTCTCGGCGAAGTATTTGACGATGCACGGGTAAAAAGCTTTTTAGATTACCAGGCACCCAATGGTGTTAGCACTGATTTTCACCTGCTGGAAAAAGCCTATCGTGGCATGAATATTGATAACTTTGTGACCTTTTTAAATTTCTTTAAAGAAGCTGGATACGATCTCAATGCCACTAACCCCGACGGCAAAACCCTGAAGCAGATTGCCGGTGAGCACGGTCATGGTGCAGAGTATATTAAAGCGCTAAGTGCGGCAGGTGCTGAGTAGCAAGAGCAGCAACCCAAAGAGCTCCAACTCTGGAGCTCTGACAAGAAAGCCGCAGCAAAAATTATCCCTCCTCCTGAAGAATTAAATTACACTCAGGAGGTACCAATTAAATCTATAGACAAAAAAGGGGATAATAAAATGAATTTTCTCGATAAGTATCAAGAAGAAACCTACGCACTGCTAAGAATCTTCAGCGGCTTTCTATTTATCTGGCACGGCACCCAGAAACTGATTAATTTTCCCGCTGAATTTCCATACCCACTCAACCCATTAATGTATGCAGCTGGTGGCATAGAGATGATCGGTGGCGCACTGGTAATGATTGGCCTGTTTACCCGCCCAGCCGCCTTTATCTGTAGTGGCACCATGGCGGTAGCCTACTGGATGGCCCACGGCATGAATCACCTTTTCCCAATCCTGAACGGTGGTGAATTAGCTGTTCTTTTCTGCTTTGCATTTCTGTTTATTGCCGCCCGCGGCCCAGGTATCTGGAGCCTCGACAAGTAAGCCAACAAAACAGCACAGCGGGCGCTGTAATAGCGCCCTTTTAATCTCTCCGGAAGTCCAAATAGGCAGCAAACCCCCTGCAGTCTGCTACGTTTATACAGAGCTTTCAAAAAATTTCAGCACCGATGACCGACCTGACAAAAAAACTAAACTCCTACTATTTTACCGCCGTACTGGGTGTAGTTTTCGCCATAGTTGGTTTTAGCTACAACGCCTGGCGTATGGAAGTCACCGAAGATAACAGCAATATTCGCACTGCAGCTTTTTCGGTACTTTCAGAACTTGCCGAACTGGAACAGATAATTTATGCCGCTCATTACGACAAAGATGCGGTTGCCGGCAGCCCGAGAAAGGGCTGGGTAAAAATTGGCCTAATTGTTGATTTGAGCATACTGATCAGCAAACCGGTAAACCTGGCTTCTGAAAGACTGAAATCCACCTGGTCCTATCATTGGGAAGATATCGCCAATGACATTGAAGCCACCGATAAAACCATTGCTGAGATCGACAAGGTTCGGGCAGAAATAAAACTAACGCTGAAATCCTTAGACTAAAAATTGATGAGCGATCTAAACTCACTACTCTCTGAAGTTCGCGCCTGCACGATCTGCGAGCCCGATCTTCCCTATGGTGCAAGGCCAGTGTTACAGCTGCACCCGGACGCAAAAGTTTTAGTTGCCGGTCAGGCACCCGGCCGCAGAGTTCACGCCTCAGGTATACCATTCGATGACCCGAGCGGCGATCGCCTGCGCGACTGGATGGGTATTCCCAAAGAGGTTTTCTACAACCCGCAACAGATTGCTATTGTGCCTATGGGATTTTGTTTTCCGGGAACCGGAAAATCCGGCGACCTGCCTCCCAGACCGGAATGTGCAGAGACTTGGCACCGGCAACTATTTAACCAGCTGCCCAATATTGAGAGCAGTCTGGTTATTGGCAAGTACGCTCAGGATTACCATTTTTCCCAGCCAACAAAATCCGTCACCCAGTTAGTAGAAAATTGGCGCGAATACTGGCCCAGCCAAATTCCCCTGCCCCATCCAAGCCCACGCAATAATCTCTGGCTGCGCAAAAATCCATGGTTTGAAGCTGAACTGGTTCCATTGATACAGAGGCGCATTAAACAGATTTTGACAGCAGACTAAGGGTCGCAATCAACCCTTTTATAGAGGCAGATCAATGCAGGATTTAATCAGCTGCATTAATTTATCAGGGTCAGTTATTTTTTTAAGGGACATACTCGACCATGCTAAAGACCAACCGTCACCTGATTTACTTTGCCGCAAGCCTGTTCTCCATACCATTTATTCTCTGCCTGATAATTATTGTTGTGCTGTCTGCTGTTCAGTAAAGAGCATTAAAAAAACCTGCCCATAAGCCCAGCGATAACCTCGGCTTTTTGCACAACTGCTCTGCATAGTCTAAATATAGGTGATAAATAACTCCCCTATATTAAGGACTGACTATGGGTTTAGCGGTTTTTGCATTATTGGTACTCTGCGGAATCTATGTACAGCATCGCGGTGTGATGCAGCATGAGAATCTGAGCCGCAAACTGACCGATCACTCGAATATCTTTGGTCCTATCAACTGCCTTTTCTACAGCTTTTCCAAAGCCTATAACCACAGGTTCTACTACCTGTTGCAATACGCTCTATACGCCTGGCTTATCTACCTGATTTTTTTCTGAGGGAGTACTTCCAATAACCGCCTGAAAAGGCTAAAACGAAAGGAACCAAGACCATGTTAAAACGTAATCTATTAGCAATTATTGCTGTATTTGTAGTCTGGTCGATTCTCGACTATTTAATCCACGGTATGTTGCTGCAATCATCCTATGAGGCAACCGCAAACCTATGGCGCCCTATGGAGGAGATGAACCCACTCCTGTGCTACGGCGTAAAACTGGGCTTTAGTATCTGCTTTGTACTGATTTACGATCTGCTGATCAGCGAAAAATCACTGCACAATGGCATTAAATTTGGTCTGCTGCTGGGTCTCGGCAACGGCCTGATGGCACTAGGCAGCTATGTCTATATGCCAATTCCATTGACTATGGCAGGAGCCTGGTTTGCCGCTGCCCTGGTGCAGACCGGCGTATCCGGTGCGATTGTCGGCGCGATTATCAAGAAACCGCAAACCCACCAAGCTATGTAGCTGAGTAACATGTAACTGAGTAACATGTAACTGAGTAATTCGGCCGTCCAGCATCTATACTGCTGCCCAGTTTATTAAAGGTTATTAAACTGGGCAGTGGGGACGGCCGTATAACAGTCAAATAATCGACTGTTATCCATGCCAAAAACCGTTAAAAAATCTGATTTCCCCGCCAAGCTCTGCCCTGTTTGCCAGCGTCCCTTTGTATGGCGCAAGAAATGGCAAAAGGTCTGGGATCAAGTACGCTTCTGTTCACAGCGCTGCAGAACCGATACGCGAAAAAGATAATCTGCAGTCCAAATAAAAAGCCAACAACAAACAAAGACCAACTTTAAGACAGGCCCTATGCAAACCGATCAAATCCATCACTCTGTAGACACGCTTATTATTGGTGCCGGCCTCTCCGGGCTCAGCGCCGCTGTTGATCTTCAGCGTGCGGGCCACAATGTGCTGTTGGTCGATAAGGGACGCGGACTCGGCGGACGCCTGGCGGGTCGACGTATTGGTGATGCCAGCTTTGACCATGGCGCGCAATTTATGACCACCCGCGACCCGCGCTTTGCGGCGACAGTTCAGGACTGGGTTGCAGCTGGTGTCGCAGAAGAGTGGTACAGCAGCTTTCCAGGATCTTCTGAAAAGGGCCATCCGCGCTACCGCGGCGTACCCAATATGACCGCTATCGCTAAAAACCTGGCAACCGACCTCAATATTCTCCGCTCAGTGCGAGTGCTGGATATTGCCCAGCATGACAATCAGTGGCTGGCAAATCTGGATAATGATCAACAGGTAATCGCTAAATCTATGATAATCACCTCACCTGTCCCACAGACAATGGATCTGCTGGCATCCGGCAATATTAAACTCTCTGCCGCCAACCAGGCGCGACTGGAGCGTATTGAATACGAAGCCTGTATTGCGGTGATGGCAGTTTTAGATGGCCCCTCAAGCATTCCCGTCCCCGGCGCAATAGCGCTGGAAGATAGCCCTATCGCCTGGATAAGCGATAACCAGCAGAAAGGCGTTTCAAAGATACCTGCGGCAACTATTCACGGCAGCGGTGACTTTAGTGCCGAGCATTTTGACCTGGATCTCCAGACCACTGGCCAACAATTAATTGATGCCGCGCTGCCACTACTGGGTGCCGGCGTCAGCGAATTCCAAGTGCATGGCTGGCGCTACAGCAAGCCCACAGTGGTCGACCCGCAACCCTGCATGCTGGCCAGCAGTGATACTCAACTTCCCCCACTGGCACTGGCCGGGGATGCCTTTAATGGCCCCAGGGTGGAAGGCGCCGTGGTCTCTGGCTGGGCCGCTGCCACAGTACTTACCGGTCTACTTTAATCACCCTAGTCAATCCGTACTTGCCTTAAACTGTTGGTTATAATGCAGTACAAATAATAATTTATAAGCAGCGTTTCACTATGACCACAGAATCAGATCTACAGTCTCGCAGTGGTTCCATCTGCGAACTTTGCTCCAGCAGCGAACAGCTCGAGGTTCTTACCGTATTGCCCTCCGATGAAACCGCCGATCAGTCTGTACTGATCTGTAACAACTGCGCCGATCAAATCAACAACCCGGAAACCGTCGATATTAACCACTGGCGCTGCCTTAATGACAGCATGTGGAGCCAAATACCAGCGGTTCAGGTAATGGCCTGGCGAATGCTCACCAGACTCAGCGCTGAGGGCTGGCCACAGGAATTGCTGGATATGCTATATCTGGATGAGGAGACACTGGCCTGGGCAAAGGCTACCGGGGAAGGTCAAACCGATGAAGATGCGGTTATCCATAAAGATTGCAATGGAGCCGAACTCAGCGCAGGTGATACGGTAACCCTGACCAAAGATTTAAATGTAAAAGGTACCAGCTTTACCG
>JABBBF010000105.1 GCA_018607545.1 SAR92 clade bacterium
CAATTTTTTCCAGCTGGCTCTGGGCACCAAACTCTGGGGTCATCACATAAATTGGAATATCCACATAGGGCACAATGCCCGCATCACCCTGACCAATACCTGGCGTTTCCACCACCACCAGATCGAAGCCGCCAAGGCGCAGGGCGCCAATAATATCGGTAAGTGACTCCGGCACTTCGCCACTGGCGCCACGGGTACCGATTGAACGCATAAAGATATTCTGATGGTAGATCGCATTCATGCGAATACGATCCCCCAATAGTGCACCGCCGGTTTTTCGGCGAGTGGGATCAATCGCCAGCACAGCGATCTTTAATTTATCCTCAGCGTCCTGCCGAAAGCGGCGAATTAATTCATCTGTAAGCGATGATTTACCGGCACCACCGGTACCGGTAATACCAAGCACCGGGACTGACTTGCTTAAAAACTGCGCCTGTTCACGAAGTGATTTTTGCTGCTCTCCAGAGAGTTCACCGCGCTCAATAGCGGTTATTAAACGGGATAAATTAGAACGCTTTTGGGCGTCGCTCAACTGCTTGGCGTCAACAGTGATATCCTGGTAACTTCCCAGAGAACAGCGCTTGATCATATCGTCGATCATGCCGACCAGACCCAGATCCTGACCATCATAGGGTGAGTAAATTCGCTCTACACCATAGGCTTCAAGCTCCTTGATTTCAGCTGGGACTATCACCCCACCGCCACCGCCAAACAACCGAATATGTTCAGCACCGGCCTCTTTAAGCAGGTCCACGGCATATTTAAAGTATTCAACATGGCCACCCTGATAGGAGCTGATGGCGATGCCCTGGGCATCTTCCTGCAGCGCGGTTTCAACCACCTCTGCCACCGAGCGGTTGTGCGCCAGATGAATCACTTCAACACCAGCACCCTGCAGTATGCGACGCATAATATTAATCGCCGCATCATGGCCATCAAATAGACTCGCGGCGGTAACAAATCTCAGGGGAATAGCAGGCTTTTGCCGATGGCTGGCGCTGGAAGAATCGGCCTGCTCGGAGGTGGGATTTTTAACTGTTTTATTGGCTTTTTTTTCGGCTTTTTTTTCGGGTGCGGCTTTAGCTGTTGAGGTGCTCATATCGACTCCATTGACTGCGCAATACCGTTTAGCTCTTTCTAGAAGAGCTTAGTACCGGGCAAATTCCATTCCATTGAGTCTTAGCTTAGTCAACTTGCTTGTTCCGTGCAAGTATCTATGCGAAAGCCAATTTAAAGACAATTGAGAAACTCAGAGTCCTGCGGTGGTGAATCTATAGAGAGAACCGGTCGCCATAACCGTAGTAATCGGCAATCGCCAGACCGGCGGCGACACTGGTAAAGGGATCGTGCTCAACCACTTTCCCGGCAAACTGGTTATCCAGAATATCTTTTACCGCCGGTATTAATGAGGAGCCACCAGTGCGCAATACCAGGTCGATATCCACCGCCTGAATATTGGCTTTATTGAGTATCAGGGTGATCGCCTGTTCGAGCTCGAAGAGCAGATCGGAAATCATCAACTCAAACTCCCAGCGTTCCAGTGTCACCTCGATATCAATTTCAGGAATATCCAATACCGCAGAATCATTCACCGAGAGCTCGGCTTTAAATGTCTTGATCGCCTCAAAAACCTGGTAGCTGTAGTTTTGCTTAATCAGATCGTAGAGTCGTTTGAATTTAATCGCCCCCTCATCGTCTTCAACCATACGCTGCATCACCGAGGCGGTGTATTTATTCTGGTTGAGCATATAGCTGACCGGCCAGTTAATCAGCAGGTCTTCAAAGTCGCCAAAGGGGAATAGCGTATCCACTTGAGAGCCGTCGAGCACCCGACGCCAGCGCTCACCCTTACCGAGTAGAGGGAAGATTAACTCACGAAAAATCGTCTGGTCAATTCTGTCACCACCCAGAGCAATACCGTGGGTAGCTTCCACCTTAAAAGATGAACCCTCACGACGCAGTATGCTGAAGTCCAGGGTGCCACCGCCGAAATCGACGGTCAATACCAGCTCGTCACTGGTACCTGGGTGATTGTGCAAATAACTAATTGCCGCCGCCGTCGGCTCGGGGCAGAACGACTGCTCAGTGATCCCCGCATGACGGTAGGATTCACTGAGTCTCTCCAGGGCAATATTATTACGGCCCTGCTCTATACCCTCAAAATTAACCGGATGACCAATACAGGCATGGGTCGTATTGTCGAGATTGCGCTGCAGCGCTTTGCGAATCCCCACCAGAATAGGCGTCACTAGCGCAACCAGCCGAAAGGCCCGATCAAAGATTAGTGTGCGTCCATCCGAGGCGTTACCCAGCAGACGCTTGGTGCCGCGAAACAGTCGCCCAGGCAAACTTGAGTCATTAAATGCCTGACCAAAGACCTTGCTGGTTTCCGACTCGCTGGCCGGGCCAGTTGGATTGCCGGTGCTGGTGCGAGCTTCACCTATAAGCTCGGCGCTGAGCTCTACCTTGCGACCCTGGTTGCCACGAATATATTCATCAATCGCCTTTTGGCCAATGGTGGTAGTAAAGTCTCGGTCAATATAATTGGCCGAGGGCATAATCGGGTTCTGTTCAGACAGCTGAACCAGGAAGACCTGCTCACCATCATAAACCGCCGCCGCGCTGTTGCTGGTACCAAAATCAATACCGATGCCGAATTTTGGATCATTTGAATTATCGGCAGAACCTGAAAGAGAAGAATTGTTGCTTTGCATGAAAAGAGGGTCGCTGGGAAAGATTAAAATAATGCCCGTATTTTAGACTAATTTGACTAACAATTAATAAAAAGCTGCCTTTAAAATAACAGTAACGATCAACATGGCTCAGAAAGTACAGCCAACTACCACTCACAGCTATAGTATTGAAAATAGCGTTATGTGATAGCCTAGGCAAATAATAATTAGAAAACAAAGGCCTCAAATGCTACGAAAAATACCACAGCGTTACTCGCTGGTATCGATGTCGATGCTGGCAGTGTTTATCTGCTATATCGACCGCGTCAATATGTCTGTGGCAATCATCCCCATGGCCGAAGAGTTTGGCTGGGGTCCGGCAAAGCAGGGCTCTGTACTCTCATCATTCTTTGTCGGCTATCTATTACTGCAAATACTCGGCGGTACCCTCGCCGATCGGTTTGGCGGGAAAATCGTACTTGGGCTCGGCGTTATACTCTGGTCGCTATTTACCCTGCTAACCCCATTGGCTGCCTCGATAGGGCTCAGCATCCTGGTTCTTAACCGCATCCTGATGGGTATGGGTGAAGCGGTAACCTTCCCTTCTATTTATGCACTGCTGGCACGCTGGGTGCCGGTTGCGGAACGATCCCGCGCCATGGGCGTTATTAACAGTGGCATCCCATTGGGAACGGTCTTTGCCCTTATTATTACGCCGATCATTGTTCAGGCCTACGGCTGGGAATGGGCGTTCTATTCCTTTGCTATTCTCGGTTTTATCTGGGCTGCTATATGGTTTAGGATCGCCGCATCCGACCCGGGCAAACATCCACGCATCTCGGCCCGTGAGCTTGCGCATATTCAATCCGATGGCGAACCCAGTAAGACAAAATCTGCGCCGCCGGTATTAAAGCTGCTTAAATCCCGTGCCATCCAGGCAATTATGGTCGCCCACTTCTGTAATAACTGGTCGCTGTTTCTGCTGCTGACATGGCTGCCTACCTTTATTAACAAAGGCCTGGGAGTGGACTATTCATCGATCGGCTACTTCACGATGGTGCCGTTTATTGCCTCGTTCCTGTGTTTGAATATAGCGGGAGGCGTTGCCGACCGCATGATTAAAAGCGGCATGGCCGTGATTAAGGTACGTAAAATTATGCAGAGTATCAGTCTCGGCGGAATGGCTGCAGCCATGATGGTGGTTGGCTATGCCGAGACTATATGGGTCGCGATCGCTATTATGACAATCAGTAATGCGCTGGGCTCTGCAGCTGTTGGCGGCTTTGTAGTCAACCATATGGATATAGCGCCAAAATATGCTGGCACCCTGATGGGCATCACCAATACCATGGCTGCAGTGCCGGGGATTATTGGTGTGTATACCGCGGGTTTAATTTTAGAACTGACCGGCTCTTGGGCTCTGGTGTTTCAATTGGCTGGGGCAATATCGCTGTTTGGCATGCTGTTCTATCTGCGCTTTGCCAGTGCCGACAAACAATTTGATTAAAGCTAGTCTATTGCCGCAAAGGCATCTCGGGTGAGGTTTTCCAGACGGCCATCCCCATGCACAACAATATTGTCTTCGATACGAATTCCGCCATAGGGAATAAACTCATTCACCCGCGACCAGTTGAACTTGGCGGCATGTTTTCCAGCGCGCAATTTGTCTAACAGTGCGGGAATAAAATACAGTCCTGGCTCTACGGTATGAATCTGGTTGGCCACCATCGGCGCAGAGCTGCGCAGCTTTGGATATTTCTCTGATGCCGGTACTTTATCTCCCTGAGCATTGGCCAGGTTACCGCCTCTATCGTGGACATTACTGCCCAGGTGATGACCCAGGCCATGGGGATAGAACGCCGCTGTAATATCAGCATCAAAGGCCTCTTCGGCCGATACTTGCAACACATCAAATTGACGCAGTACCTCAGCCACTTTTAGCTGAGATAAAACATTTAACTCAACCGGACATTTGTCTATACCACCAGCGGCGACCAATTCCAGTTGAACTGCATCCATCACCCGAATCATCTCGGCAAAATCGCTGCCCTGATCAAAGGCATAGGTGCGAGTAATATCCGAGGCATAACCATTGACAGCAACCCCGGCATCGATCAGAAAACTGCGCGGTGTCTGGGGTTGCTTAAATAGATTGTGGTGGTGCAATACCGCTGCATGCTCATTGACCCCGGCGATAATACCGTAGGGCATTTCATTTTCACTCTGGTTACAGGCGGCCAGATAAGCCGTGGCAATCTCCAGCTCTGAAGCGCCGGCCATAAACGCCCGATAGGCCGCGCGATGGGCTGGCGCTGCCTGCCGATTGGCTTCGCGCACGCACTCCTGCTCGTAAGGGGTTTTAGCTCGACGCTGGAAATCAATCTGGTCAGTAACCGATTTAGGATTCCAACAGTCCGCCGACAGACCCAACTCATTGGTTTCATTAATAAAGGCAGTGCCATTCTCGCGCTTGCCAAGCTGGCTTTTTAATTCGTCTATAGAAGCATACTCAATAACCTCCAGCCCTTCCTCAAACCCTGCTGGCAGGGCCTCGGGGGCGGTATGCCAGATATCTTCTACAGTGAGCAGAAATAATTTCGGCTTGCTCGCAGCGGCAACGATCTGCAGATAACAGCCGGCGCGTTTGCCCAATGGCACCCACTCCCTGAAGTAGGGATTGGCTTTAAAGGGATAAGCCATATCATCCGAAAACTGCATCTTGCTCTCACCGGAGCCAATCACAATTTCATCAAATCCGGTCTCGCTGAGAATATTTTGAAATCTGGAAAACTTCTCCCCGAGGTGTTGGCCATAAAGTTCCGCGATGCTCACTGTTGCTTCCTTAATTAATTCGTACTGATTCATGACTTGAATATCCCTCTCTGATTTTACGCCTTTAAATATCGAGATCACTGGCAATGCGAAGAAGTATGCTTATTACCTGTGATGGCCACAAACAGAGCGTCCGGCGAGAACTAAGTGCCAGACTTGGGCTGCCGGCCATTATAGGACTCAAAATAAGGGGAAACCCCCATCTCCTGTAACGAGAAACCTCTAATTTTCGACAATGGGTAACATCACGGACTGCTTAACTCTCTTTAGATCGTGAACGACAAGGTATAAGCAGGGAACCAAAATCAGGGTGATTGCGGTAGCAGAAACAATACCAAAACTAAGTGACAGCGCCATTGGAATAACAAACTGCGCCTGCATACTAGTTTCAAATAGCATGGGCAGCAGTCCCACAAAAGTGGTGGTAGTGGTTAAAAAGATCGCTCTAAAGCGCTGCTTACCGGCGGCGAGCAGAGCATCTTCCTCAGTCTTTCCATACTCTCGAGCGCGGTTGGCAAATTCAACCAGAATCAAACTGTCGTTGACCACTACCCCGGCAAGTGCGATCAGGCCAAACACCGATAACATACTCATGGTCATATCAAAGACAATATGGCCGACAACTGCGCCGATAAAACCGAAAGGAATAACCGACATAATCACCAGCGGCTGAACATAGGAGCGCAGTGGCACGGCAAGCAGGCCATAGATTAAAAACAGTGCCGCGATCAATCCCAC
>JABBBF010000179.1 GCA_018607545.1 SAR92 clade bacterium
GCACCTGATTAAGGGTGCCGGGATCGATGCCGGTGCCGAGCTTGGTCAATAGGCTATTTTCGGTGTTGTTCATGCATCGCTCCGTCGCTGAGGGCCGAGCCGAGTATCATCAGCTCAGGCATTTTAACCAGCTGTGCGGCAGATCGGTAGTTTTTACTGAGTCTTTGGCATAAACAACCAACGAGACTATATTTCTAGCGGTTATTCACCCTCGCCAAAGTAATCGGCCAGCAGTTCAGAGATTGCCTGTCTGGCTTCGTCTTCATCTTCGCCATCAAATTCAAAGATCAGAACGGTGCTCTGACTGGCGGCCAGCAACATCAGCGACATAATGCTCTTGGCATCCACCAATGGTTCTTTGGTACCTGTGCGAATAGCGCACAGGTAATGCCCCGCGGTGCTAGCCAGTTTAGTGGCGGCCCTGGTGTGCAGGCCAAGTTTATTAATAATCTCGAGCTCACAGCGAATCATGGTCTGAGTTTCCGTACGCTCATTGGGAGAGCTCTTTATGCACAACTTGGACAAAGGGGTGCTGGGTTGAGAAGTGCTCATACAATCGGTTGGCCAGGTAGACAGATCTGTGCTGGCCGCCAGTGCAGCCGATAGAGATGGTCAGGTAGCTGCGATTGTTCTGTTGAAACTGCGGAATCCAGCGGGTCAAAAACCCGATAATATCGGCGAGCATTGAGGCCACTTCAACTTGGCTCTCCAAAAACTCAATTACCCCCTCGTCATTTCCGGTCTGGTTTTTAAGCTGCTGCTTCCAATAGGGATTGGGCAGGCAGCGAACATCAAAGACAAAATCTGAATCGGAGGGCACGCCGCGCTTAAAGCCAAAGGACTCAAACAGGATAGACATATGTTCCGGGTTGTTGGGAACTATGGTGTTTTTAACCAGGTCGCGCAGTTGATGCAGAGTTAGCCTGGAGGTATCTATAGAGCGATCGGCAATATCCGAGATTGGGCTGAGCAGTTCCTTCTCAAGATCAATTGCCTCTTTAAGACCGATGGTTTCACTACTCAGGGGATGACGGCGGCGAGTTTCGCTGTAGCGGCGCAGTAGGTCTGAGCGCCTCGCATAGAGAAAAAGCACACTGACGCTAACGCCATCGGCCTCAATAATTTTTAGTATTTCAGGTATCTTACTCAGGTCGCCAACCAGGTTGCGGGCGTCGATGCCCACTGCAATATTCAGCTCTTCATGATTATTATTACTGTTCAGCTGGGTAATCAGGTTCTGCAACAGACTGGCTGGCAGATTATCAATACAGGTAAAACCCACATCCTCAAGGATATTAAGTGCCGAGGTTTTTCCGGACCCAGAATGGCCGCTGATAATTACCAGTCGCATGGTTAGGCGCGTCGCTCCAGTTGCAGGGCGGTGTTAAACAATTCTTCGTTATTGTTGCACTGGCGCAGAGATTGTCGAGACTGATCATTCTGCATAATGCTGGCAATTCGCGCCAGGGTTGCCAGGTGCTCATCATTTTGTTCCTCAGGAACTATAAGGGCAAAGATCAGGTCGACTGGCTGATCATCCAGAGCGCCAAAGTCGACTGGATCTTCCAGTTTGATCAGGCAGCCATGGATGCGATTGAAGCCGGAGACACGGCAGTGGGGAATGGCGACGCCTTCCCCGATGCCAGTGCTGCCGAGTCGCTCGCGGGCGACCAGATTGTGGAACAATGTGTCTGCCTGCTCAGTATTACCGCCCAGCTGGTCTGTGACAAAGGCGGACAGGTTTTCAAGCACACGCTTCTTGCTGCCGCCAGGCAGGTCGCACTGGGTCATTTCCTGAGTCAGGATATCGGTGATTTTCATCTGTGTAACTAATGGCCTCGATGCTTTTCTTTATATTTTATTAACTGACGGTCGAGCTTGTCAGTCAGCGCATCAATGGCGGCATACATATCTTCGTGCTGGGAATTAGCGAATAATTCTCCGCCACTCACATGAACTGTGGCTTCAGCATTTTGTGAAAGTTTATCTACCGAGAGGATAACGGATGTGCTGGTGATCTGTTCGTAGTGTCGTTCTAATTTTGAAAGTTTGCTAGTAACGTAGTCTCTAATAGGAGTGGTAATTTCTAAATGGTGTCCGCTGATGGTTAGTTGCATGCAGTTCTCCTTGCTTTTACTTTATTAAAACCTTAACTCTTTAAAACCTATCTTCTTTAAAGCATTGATTGACTAAAACCTTTTCCGCTGGCTCGAGGATGGAATTCCCATACTCTCTCTGTATTTAGCAACCGTCCGGCGAGCGACCTGAATACCCTGCTCCTCGAGAAGGGAGGTTAGCTTGTTGTCGCTCAATGGTTTCGCGGGTTGTTCTGCGCCAATCATCTCTTTTAGGATAGCGCAAACAGCGGTTGATGAACACTCCCCACCACCAGAGGTACCCACATGGCTGGAAAAGAAATATTTCAGCTCATAAATTCCCTGGGGGGTGGCCAGGTATTTGCTGGTAGTCACTCGCGAAATGGTCGATTCATGGAGTTCCAGCTTGCTGGCGATATCCGATAGCACCATGGGTTTCATTGCCACCGGGCCATAGTCGAGAAATCCCTGCTGCAGATCGACGATGGTCATAGCCACGCGCATCAGGGTTTCGTTGCGACTTTCAATGCTGCGCAGGAACCAGCGTGCTTCGGCGAGATTATCTTTTAAGAACTGGTTTTCATTACTGTTGTCAGAGCGCTTGATCAATGCCGAATAGGAGTCATTAATACGCAGTCGCGGCATGTTGCTGTCGTTGAGCTGCACTTGCCAGCGGTCTTTAATTTTCTCTACGTAGGCGTCAGGGACAATGTAATCGATATCGTTGCTGTTAAATGCTTCACCGGGGCGCGGGTTAAGGCTGCGAATCAGTCGCAGAGCGGCCTGGAGTTCATCGGCGCTGAGCGCGGTTTTTTTCGCCAGGCGCGCACTGTCGATAGAGGCGATATCTTTGAGAAAGTCAGTGGTTAAGAGCAGGGCAGATTGTAGATGCTCAGTCTCTGGTGCCAGCTGGTTTAGCTGTATTAAAAGACATTCGCGGATATCGCGGGCAAAGACACCTGGGGGGTCGAACTGCTGGAGACGATGGAGTACTGCGACCAGCTCGTCTTCCTGAATCTGCTCGTCCTGCGTTTGTTCTTGCTGAGTTTGTAATTGAGAGCCTTCCTGTTGAATATGGGCGACTACATCCAGCAGGTCTTCGGCAATAAACCCTGAGCTATCAATGGCATCTATAAAGGCGGAGGCAATCTCCCTGTCCCTGTCTGAAAACGGTGTCAGATTGAGCTGCCATTCGAGATGTCCCTGAAAGGATTCTGTAACCTGGTGAACCTGTTCCAGATTGACTTCAGCACCGCTGCTGGTCGTAGTTGAAGGGTTGTAGATATCATCCCAGTTGGCATCGACCGGCAGATCCTGAGGGATCTGTTCGCTCCACTCGAAGTCGGAATTCTGCTCGTCCTGTTGTTGCTCTCTATTTAAATCGGCTGTCTCGCTCGGCGTATTTTCTAAGCTGCTTTCCCGACTACCATCTTGACTGTTGTCTTCGCCGCTAGATTGCGATGATTGTGGATTTTCTGGGCTTATCTCGCTGCCGCTGTCTTCATCAATTTCCAGCAGCGGATTGTTGTAGAGTTGTTCGATCATCTCCTGCCGCAGTTCCAGTGTCGACAGTTGCAAGAGACGGATGGCCTGTTGCAACTGTGGAGTCATGGTCAGCTGTTGGCTGATTTTTAACTGAAGGCCTTGGCGCATGCAAAGGATATCGCTATCAACGAGTGAACTGCAATTTTAGTGCCAATCCACTGTTGGTGGCAATCGACTATTTGATAAACAAGCTTTTATTTAAGAGTGAAAGCTTTTTATAAAGGTTGCAAAGGTAGGAAGTCTAGAGGGTGAAATTATCACCCAGATAGGTTTTGCGAACATTGGCATCATTGAGAATATCTTCAGTGGTGCCCTCGGCGATAACATGGCCCTCACCAATAATGTAGGCATGCTCGCAGATATCCAGTGTTTCACGCACATTGTGGTCGGTGATCAAAACACCTATGCCGCTGTCACGCAGGTGGCGAATAATATTTTTGATATCGGTGACCGAGATTGGATCAACCCCGGCAAAGGGTTCGTCGAGCAGAATAAACTGTGGATTTGCCGCCAGCGCACGGGCTATCTCAACCCTGCGGCGCTCACCGCCAGACAGGCTCATGCCAAGGTTTTTGGCAAGGTGTGAAATATGGAATTCATGCATAAGCTCTTCGAGGCGCTGTCGGCGCTGTTGGCGATCAAGCTCTTTTTGGGTCTCAAGAATTGCCAGAATATTGTCTTCGACACTCAGTTTGCGAAACACCGAGGGTTCCTGTGGCAGGTAGCCAAGACCGCGCCGGGCGCGACCGTGCATTGGCAGGGCGGTGATATCGCTGTTATCAATGGTGATGGTTCCGTTGTCCTGATTGACCAGGCCGATAATCATGTAAAAGCAGGTTGTTTTGCCGGCACCGTTGGGGCCTAGCAGTCCGACGATTTCGCCCTGCTTAACAGACATGGATACATCTTTAACGATTGGTCGTTTGCCGTAGGCTTTAGCCAGGTTTCGCGCTTCTAAAATTGCCATCAGGGAGTCTCTGAAGGTGGGGTGGATTCCTGCACTGATGGCGGAATTACCAGTTGAATACGTTTTTGTTCACCGACATCATTGCCTTTGGCCTTCCATGTCTCATTCTCAATATCGTAATCGATCGAGTCACCTTTAATAATGGTGCCATTGCGAGACAGAACCGCATTGCGCTTAAGGATAATTTGGTCATCCGCGAGCAGATAGTCAATATGCTCTGCACGGGCAACCAACATAGGTCCCTCAGCCTGAGGTTTTTGTTGGTAGCTTGCCGGTGTACCTGTGCATTCAATACGGCTAATCTTGCTGCCCTGGTAGTGCAGGGTAATCTGGTCCGCTTCAATAAGAATGCTGCCCTGACTAATAATCACGTTACCACTGTAAATGGTCAGGCCAGTTTTTTGATTGCGTTCCGCAGAGTCCGATTCGATAGAGATAGTTTGCTCACGGTCATTGGGCAATGCTACAGCCGCGACTGAAACAAACAGGTTGACTGTTGTGAGCATGACAAGAGCGGCTGATCTGGAAATTTTAGATAAGCTTATGTTAGGTAAGCTTATATTAGATAGGCTCATGGGTTACCCGAACTTTAGATTTAATAATGAAAGTTTCCTTGTACAGGTCGATATAAAGCCCGGTGCCAAAAATTTTACTCTGCGTTGCAAGCAGTTTAAATGAACTGTCCGTCTTGGCAATATTGTTGTCAATTAAGTAGGTTAAACGATCAGTTGTAAGCACGGCCAGGTCACCGCGGCTGTTTATGTCAGCGCGCACATCGCCGTCAAGATCCAGCACCCCAAGGGCGCTGTTCAACTGACCCTGGGTTGCCTGCAAATTCAATGGCTTGCCCAGAGCTTGTTGGGTCACAAACCTTGGTTCAGCAAGCGTCAGCACTGAAGAGCCTTCAAAAAATTCTATGCGCGGTGAACTGAGGGAGAATTTCTCGGTGCCCTCAGCAGAGAAGCGACGGCTGGTTATCTCGGTCATATAGCTGTCGGCGCGCGGGTCCTTTTCAAATTGACCCCCTTTCTGGCGAATAAAAGACTCTGGCGGCGAGTCCCAGATCAGTAGAAAACCACCGACCATCAGCGCCAGGATAAATGTCAGTAGTGCCTGTCGAATCATTGATAGCTTGCCAGTATTGCGTCCAGTTTATCCTGCGCGGCGAGAATCATCTCGGCGGCTTCGCGAACTGCGCCACTACCACCACAGCGGCTGGCTTGCCAGAGTGCACTGGCGGCGACGGTAGCGCTGCCGTTGGCCACGGTCATTCCCAGCCCGACACGGTTGATTACCGCAAGGTCTGGCAAATCATCGCCCATAAAGGCGATTTCGTCCATCTGGATATCCATGGTTTCCAGCAGTTCGCCAAGGGCGGTGAGCTTGTCTTCGCGACCCTGAACTACAGGCGAAATACCCAATTCGTCGGCGCGCCTCTGTAATAATTTCGAGACCCGCCCGGTAATAATACCGACCTGAACTCCACCGCGTTGAAGTAGTTTAATACCCAGGCCATCCTGGATATCGAAGGCCTTGAGTTCTTCGCCATTGTTGCCGTAGTAGAGATGACCGTCGG
>JABBBF010000050.1 GCA_018607545.1 SAR92 clade bacterium
TCCCATCATCGCCATGCCCATTTCAGACATTACCGTGCGAACATCGGCGAAATCGACATTGATCAGACCTTCGAGAAGGATTAGATCGGCAATACCCTGAACCGCACCGTAAAGCACATTGTTAGCCTGCTTAAAGGCGTTGATGACGGTCATCTCTTTGCCCAGTACCTGCAACAGCTTTTCGTTGGGTACGATAATCAGCGAGTCGACACGCTCTTTGAGCTGGGCGATACCCTGATTGGCAATATCCATGCGCTTGCGGCCTTCAAAGGCAAACGGGCGAGTCACTACTCCGACGGTAAGAATGCCCATATCCTTGGCCACTTCGGCGATCACTGGTGCAGCACCAGTTCCGGTGCCACCCCCCATACCGGCGGTGATAAAGACCATATCGGCACCCTCGATCGCCTGGGCAATACGCTCTTTGTCTTCCAGTGCAGCCTGGCGGCCGATTTCCGGATTGGCTCCAGCACCCAGGCCTTTGGTCAGGGTTCCACCCAACTGCAGGATAGTCGCTGTTTCCAGATCACCTAACGACTGGGCATCGGTATTTGCACAGATAAACTGCACGCCATCGATACTGCTCTCGATCATATGGCGAACTGCGTTGCCACCGCCGCCGCCGACTCCAATTACTTTAATATCTGCATTCTTTGGAATGCTCTCTACTATTTCAAACATAGGTTTCCCCTTAGTTGCGCCTCTCAATTAAAAACAACAGCCACCATTATTGGTGACAATTACAAACCACCCTGAAACCAGCCTTTCATCTTTCCAAAAAAGCCAGTACTCGAGTTTTTACCAGATTCTCCAGCACTTTCCTTACGCCGCGCCTGAGCACCAAAATGCAGCAATCCAACTCCCGTTGAATAGATTGGATTATTGACAATATCCGACAATCCCTTGACGTTGACCGGTGTGCCAATACGCACTGGCATATGGAATATCTCCTCAGCCAGTTCAACAACACCTTCCATCTTCGCCGTGCCACCGGTGAGTACCACACCGGCGGCGATTAACTCTTCAAACCCACTGCGTCGCAGCTCTGCCTGAATCAGGGTAAAGAGCTCGTCATAGCGCGGCTCCACCACCTCGGCCAGAGACTGTCGAGACAGGTCTCGCGCTTCGCGATCGCCAACACTGGGAACCTTGACGGTCTCTTCCGGACGCGCCAGTTTGGCCAGTGCACAGGCATATTTAACTTTTAGGTCTTCTGCGTGTGGTGTCGGTGTGCGCAGGGCCATGGCGATATCATTGGTCACCTGGTCACCGGCAATCGGGATTACTCCGGTATAGCGAATCGCCCCCTCGGTAAAGATGGCGATATCCGATGTGCCGCCACCAATATCCACCAGCGCTACACCGAGCTGCTTTTCGTCTTCAGTGAGCACCGCGTGGCTGGATGCCAGCTGCTCGAGAATAACTTCGTCAACATCAAGACCACAGCGACGAATACATTTCTTAATGTTCTGCGCGGCATTGGCGGCACAGGTCACCAGGTGCACCTTGGCTTCAAGACGCACACCGGACATACCTATAGGCTCGTGAACACCTTCCTGGTCGTCGATAATAAATTCCTGTGGCAACACATGGAGAATCTCCTGATCGGCTGGAATCGCCACGGCGCGGGCCGCATCAATCACCCTATCGACATCCAGGTCCTGCACTTCACGGTCGCGAATCGCGACAATGCCGTGGGAGTTAAGGCTGCGAATATGGCTGCCGGCAATACCCGCATACACCGAGTGAATTGAACAGCCTGCCATCAGCTCAGCTTCTTCAATCGCGCGCTGAATCGAGTTGACCGTGGCCTCAATATTGACCACCACGCCTTTCTTGAGACCCGAGGATGGATAGAGGCCTGTGCCTATAATCTCCAGCTCTCCCCGCGGGCCAACCGAGCCGACGATGGCGACGATTTTGGAGGTACCAATATCCAATCCGACGATCATATTTTCTTCATTTTCACTAGCCATAATTTTTCCTCAGCAGCTCTCTGTTATGCCTCAACAGCGACTGCTATCTCCTGTCGATTATTTTTTCGATTGCCCTGCCAGGCACCGATCAAGGCACTATCTTTCCATGCCACGGCGAGCCCATTGGGGTAACGCAGATCTATGCTTTCAATTTTTTGCACCTGATGGCTGAGGCCTGCGGCCCAAACCATGGTAAAGCGTCTTATCTTTTCACTGACCTGGTCGCGACCAATCACCAGCCGCACACCAGTCGCTGTATCGATAAACCAGACACCCAGATTGTCGCGTTTGAGTTCAGCAATCTTCAGGCCGGTGGGTATCAGCAGTTCGGCCATAAGCTGGTAGTTCTCCATCATGTCCCGGGAGCTGCCGAAATCTGCACGCAATACCGGCAGTGCACCCAGATGACTGTTGTTTTCAATTAACAGTTCTTCACCCAGTCGATTGAGAAAGCCCTTTTCACCCCAGCGGGCAATGGGCACTTCCTCGATCACTTCAACGTTGAGTATCGATGGCCACTCGCGGCGTACGCTGACTTCATCGACCCAGGGGTGCTCGCGAAGCACATCGCCAAGGCGGGTCAGATCAACACTCAAAAAGCCACCATCTATTTCCCCAACCACCAGCTCGGAGAGTTCGGCAGTTTCTAAAAACGTAAAGTTGCCACCAATCATCACATTGGTCAGCGGCTTGTCGATCTGCTTGTAGAGCAGACCCACGCCGTAAATCACCAGGGCCATAACAGCGCACAAAACCATCGTCGACAGCTTGCTGAAAACACTGCTGCCGCCAGCCTCCTTATCAGCCTGGTGATTTCTAGTGCGGTTAGCGCCGCGACGATTCTGGGTAGCCATCAGAGAGATACCTCGAGCACTTTTTCGACGAGCTGATCGAAACTTAAACCGGCGGCTTTAGCGGCCATTGGCACCAGACTGTGGCTGGTCATCCCCGGAACCGTATTAACTTCCAACAATTGATAGTTTCCCTGCCCATCGACCATTACATCGACGCGACCCCAGCCGCGACAGCCAACGGACTCAAAGGCTTGCAAACAGAGTTCCTGCAAATCCTGCTCACGCGGCTCTGACAGTTCGCTGGGACATAAATACTGGGTCTCATTAGAGAAGTACTTGGCCTGGTAATCATAAAATTCCGCATTTGATTCAATGCGTATCGACGGCAGCAACTGGCCGTCCAAAATCGCCACGGTATATTCAGGACCCGGCAGGAGTGGCTCGGCAATAACTGCCACCTGCTGGTCACTTTCGGTTGCCGCTGCATCTCGCCAGGCCTGTTGCAACTGCTCGGCAGTCGCGGCGCGGCTCATACCAATACTGGAACCTTCACAGGCCGGTTTAACCATCACTGAGCCACCCAGTCGCTCAAGAATTGCCGCCCAATCCGAATCGGCTTCCAACAGCGCAAAATCAGTGGTTGGCAGACCCATGCCCTGCCACATCTGCTTGCAGCGCAATTTATCCATCGCCAGCGCCGAGGCGAGGACGCCACTGCCGGTATAGGGCAGATCGAGATATTCCAGCGCGCCCTGCAGGGTTCCGTCTTCACCACCGACACCGTGCAAGGCGATAAACACACGATCCAATTGATAGTTCGGCAACTGTTCCAGCAGGTTCTCGCCGGCATCTATAGCGACCACATCAACACCGAGGTTTTGCAGTGCTTTATGGATCGCCGCACCACTCATCAGCGACACTTCGCGCTCTGAGGATGTGCCGCCGTAAAGCAGACCAACGCGACCAAACTTTTCAATCATTGCACTACTCACGAGGCCCCCTTATCAGTATTGGCCTGGCCCAGGCCACCATCCGCTAAAAGTGCGACTAATTTATTAACACTACCAGCGCCCTGGGTAATCACCAGATCATTGTCCTGCACCAATTCATTGAGCAGTGCTGGTACCTCTTCAATGGTTTCAATATAAATCGGGTCCAGCGCACTGCGCTGGCGAATACTGCCGCACAGGTTCTTGCTGCCGGCACCGGCGATCGGCTCTTCACCAGCGGCATAGACATCCAGCACAATCAACACATCGACTTCGGCCAATACCTTGACGAAATCTTCGTAGAGATCGCGGGTGCGGGTATAGCGATGGGGCTGGAAAATCATTACCAGACGCCTGTCGGGCCAACCGGCGCGCACAGCATCGACTGTAGCTTTGATTTCGGTGGGATGATGGCCGTAGTCATCCACCAGCATCGCCTGTCCATTTCCGCCAACTGGATATTCACCGTAGATTTCAAAGCGTCGACCCACACCACCAAAACTGTTTAATCCGTCAATAATCGCCTGATCGGAAATTCCCTCATCACTGGCAACGGCGATAGCCGCCGCCGCATTTAAAGCATTGTGCTGGCCGGGGATATTCAAGCTGACACTTAACGGCGCCAATTTATCCGGCCGCTCGATCACAAAGTAGCTGCGATTTTTTTCAATGCGCATATCTTTAATGCGATAGGCAGCATCTTCGCTAAAGCCGTAGGTCAATGTCGGGCGCGCCACATCCACCAGCAAGTCGCGGATTACCGGGTCGTCGATACACATCACTGCCAACCCATAAAACGGCAGGTTGTGCAAAAACTCGATATAGGTTTTGGTCAGGCGGCTAAAGTCAAAATCATAGGTCTCCATATGATCGGCTTCGATATTAGTGACCACTGCCACCATAGGCTGCAGATGCAGGAACGAGGCATCGCTCTCATCGGCCTCGGCAACCAGATAGCGACTGCCACCGAGTTTGGCATTGGTGCCGACGCTGTTGACGCGACCACCAACCACAAAGGTCGGGTCGCGGCCATCGGCGGCAAATATCGCCGTAATCAAACTGGTGGTAGTGGTTTTTCCATGGGTCCCGGCAATCGCAATACCATGACGGTAGCGCATTAATTCGGCGAGCATTTCAGCCCGACGCACTACGGGAATACCCTGTTGTCTCGCCGCGGCGATCTCGGTATTTTCCAGGGTTACCGCGGAGGACTTCACCACTACATTGGCACCTTGAATATTCTCTTCGCGGTGGCCGATAAATACCGTTGCACCGGCATCGGTAAGGCGTTTGATACTGGGGCCGCGGTTGAGGTCAGAACCGGAAATTTCATAGCCCTGGTTGAGCAGTACTTCGGCAATACCACACATACCACTGCCGCCGATACCGACAAAGTGGATGCGGCGGATACGGCGCATTTCCGGGGGCTGGAATACGGTGTTATCGCTCACAACCCACCTCCATACAAACCTTGGCAACCCGCGAGGCGGCGCCAGTTTTAGACAGTTCCCGTGCGCGCATAGCCATCTCCAACAGTCGGCTGCGACTTTCACACAACCCAGTTATCTCTTCGGCTAACATTTCTGCAGTTAGCGCTTTTTGCTGAATCATCAGGGCCGAACCCTGGTCAACTAACAGCTTGCCATTAACGGTCTGGTGATCATCAATCGCATAGGGAAAAGGAATCAGTATTGAACCCAAACCGGCACAGGTAAGTTCGGCTACTGTCAGCGCACCGGCACGGCAGATGGCAAAATCAGCCCAGCTGTAGGCCTCCTCCATCTTGTCGATAAAGGGGACAATCTGCGCCTCAACGCCAGCAGCTTTATACAATGCAGCAGTCTGTTCAGAGTGCTGCTTGCCTGTCTGGTGCAACACCTCTGGGCGCACTGCTGGATCAACCAGCGCCAGCGCTGTCGGCAGTAGTTTATTGATCGCCAGCGCACCGCGACTGCCACCCAGCACCAATAGATTCACCGCACCGGCTCTCTGTGCAAAGCGTTCATCTGGCCCGGGCATACTGGCAATAGACGGGCGCACCGGATTGCCGCACCACTCGCCGCGCTTAAACACATCGGGGAACCCCTGCATCACGCGGTGGGCAATCCGGGCAAGAATGCGATTAGTGGTGCCGGCAACAGAATTCTGTTCGTGAATAACCACCGGGATTCCCTTTAAGCGTGCCGCAACAGCTCCAGGGCCAGAGGCAAACCCACCCATACCCAGTACTACCTGCGGCTGATATTCAGTCAACACCGAGAGCGACTGGCGAATTGAACGCCAAAGTAGCAATGGCGCCTTTAATAGCGCGACCAAGCCGCGACCGCGGATTCCTTCGATATCCAGATAATTGAGCTTAATGTCATTGGCAGGGACCAGTTCCGCTTCGATACCGGCTCGGGTTCCCAGCCAGCTGACGC
>JABBBF010000022.1 GCA_018607545.1 SAR92 clade bacterium
TTACCCCTACAGTTAGATATTGTTATTATTATGAGCATCAGTGTGCTTCTTATTGTCAGGAGACTAACTGAGCCCCATATGCAGTTTCCCATATTTTTATATATTTAGATGAAACTACTTTGGCTAACCTATCGTAAATAAAAAGAAAGTGCAAATTATAGGAATTGAATATTTTTTAGGTTGTAGGGTATGTATATGCCTATACTCGAAAAACGTTAAAACTTATAAATAAAAAAACGGAATAGTAAAAAAGCCGGAAAGCAAGTTTAAAGGGGATACTATGTTTCAATTCACTGGGTTTAGAAGCGCCTTTTATGGGCTTGCGTATGTACTTAAGGGTGGATTTTTCTTTGCGCTTATCGCTTTTCCTGTTGCCGGCAGTGCCGCTCATCATAGTCAAGCCGATAATCCGGTTCTCGAGTATCCTCAGGAACAATGGCAGGTCAGGCCTGCGTCCGAACTTGGAATTGCCGAAGAGAAAATTCAACGGCTGTTCGATTTATCTTTTTCCGATTCTGCCACTCAGGCAGTGGTACTGATCAAGGATGGTTATCTGGTGGGTGAGCGCTATGCCAAGGGCTATGAAAAAAGTTCCTACGGTACATCCTGGTCGATGGCAAAAAGTATTTATGCCTCACTGATTGGTATTGCAATCGATCGCGGTGAAATTGCCAGCCTCGACGATAAGGTGGCAGTTTATCTCGACTATTTTAATGACGAGCGAGCTGAGATTAGTCTTCGTGATTTATTGAATATGAGCAGCGGTCTGGAGATGCCTGATCATGAACACGAAAATATGTTTTTTTCCGATGATCACCTCGCCTACGCAAGAGCAGTCGGTGTCGAAAAATCTGCCGACCAAAAGTTTGAATACAATAATGTTAACTCAATGCTATTGGCCGATATCCTCGAAAAGGCATCAGGAAAAAAAGCCGATGTACTCCTAAAAGAGCGTGTTCTCGATAAGATTGGTATGACCGATGTAACATTGTGGCGTGACGCAGCAGGAAACCCGTTAACCTATTGCTGTATTGATACTACAGCGCGACAGTATTCGCGCTTTGGTTTGCTGTTCGCCCGCAATGGAAAATGGGACCAAGAGCAAATTATTTCTGAAGACTATATCAACCAAACCTTCACCAGGGCCTGGACTGACATTGATAGTTCGACAATTAATCAGCAGCGTGGATACTCCCTGCACTGGTGGAACTCACGCCATGATGACAGGGCGGTTATTTTTAATACCAGCGGTAAATTTGGTCAGTATATTTTTGTCGATCGGGAAAATGATTTGGTGTTCACGCGGATAACAAAGTATCACTCAACTGGCGGATCGGTTCAGCAATGGGGGCCGTTACGTTATATAAACTGGCTGGGTTCGGTGGATTTTCGTCGTCGTGTCGCCGAGTTTCTCGACTATGCCGGAATTATAAAAATTCGTGGTAATGTCGCTACGCCAGTGACATTTGATGATGGCATCTCAGAGGAATTTTTTAGCAATTACAGGGCGATTATGGATGCGCTGGTAGAGGTTGTTGAGAAGTAACATTCTTCTACAAGCTCTCCTCTACAAGCTCTCCTCTACAAGCTCCTTTCTACAGCTCTTCTATATTGGTCAGGCAGTACTCCGCTCTCAAAAGTAGCGACTGCTTGACCTCTGCATCCATTTTATTCCAGCTGCGATAGGCCATCGCGGTGCGCGGGTTTCTTGCAAAGCGCTCTCCATGACGATTCATAAAGTGCCAGTAGAGGCTGTTAAATGGGCAGGCCTTTTCTGTAAAGCGCTCTTTTACACTGTAATGGCAGTCTTTACAGTAATCACTCATCTTGTTGATATAGCTACCGCTGGCTGCATAGGGCTTGGTGGCGATCAATCCGCCGTCGGCAAATTGACTCATACCGCGGGTGTTGGGCATCTCGACCCATTCGATGGCGTCGATATAAATACCCAGATACCAGTTATCCATCTGATCGGGATCTATACCCGCCAGCATGGCAAAGTTGCCGGTGACCATTAGACGCTGGATATGGTGTGCGTAGGAGTAGTCCAGGGATTGATCGATCGCCTGTTTCATACAGGACATTTTGGTTTTTCCGGTCCAATAATACTCTGGCAGGTCAGCCTCTGCGCCCAGGGCATTGCGCTCGGCGTAGCCGGGCATATTGGCCCAGTACACCGCTCGCACATATTCCCGCCAACCGATAATCTGCCGAATAAAACCCTCTACCTGGGCTATATCCACAGGGCTATTTGCTTCTTCAAAGCGCCTTATAGCGGCTTCGACAACCTCCCTTGGATGAAGAATTTTGCTATTTAGAGCAAAGGAGATTCGCGAGTGATAGAGGCTCCAGCGCTTATCGGTCTGCGCCGTCATGGCATCCTGGAAGCGGCCAAAATTTGGCAGGCAGTAGTCACAGAAAAATTGCAGTAATTCGAGTGACTGCTGACGATTGACCGGCCACAGCAAGGACTCTGTAGCAGTGCCTATGGTGGTGATCTTATGGGCTTGTATACGCTGTAAAATTTTACCCACCGGATTGGCAAATAGCAGCGGTTCTGGCAGTGCCGCTATATCGGTGGGTTTAAGTTTTTGGCGGTTTTCACCGTCGAAATTCCAGCGTCCACCCCGCGGCTGGGCACTGTCCATCAGCAGGTTAAAGCGGACGCGCATCTTTCGATAGAAGGATTCCATACGGTTGTGTTTATCGGGCTTTATATACTTACTGATCTCTTCCTTCGGCAGTAAAAAGTGCTCCGAATCACAGCAGCTGACACGAACTGAAGGCAGGGATATATTTTCCAGCTGTTGGGCAAGACGATATTCATCCGCGTGCTGGTAGTCGAAATTTTCGACGCCATACTGCTCGCACAGTTTGGCAATTAAATCACTGAGGTCTCTATAGTCTGCGCTGTCGTCCAAAGTTAAATAATTAACCTGGTGGCCGGCGGATTGCAGTGCGCTGGCAAAGTTTTCCATCGCCGCAAAAAAGGCAGTTATTTTTTGAATGTGATGTTTAACGTAGCTGGTTTCCTGATGCAGTTCGGCTATTACATAGAGTACGCCGTTATCGACATGCCTATACCAGGAGTGGCTACTGTTAAGCTGGTCGCCAAGAATTAAGCGTAGGGTATGAAATTGCTGCATAGTTAGTTTTATTAAAGTTATTTAGTTAGAAATTTTATTATGGTCAATTGTGAAACCAGGCTCTAAATAGGCCAGTCTACTATATCTCTTGAGTCGAGCTCTTCAAGGTGTTGATCGCCACCCCAGCGCTTTATAAACAAGCCTTTGGGATCGTAGATTTTAGTCTGTTTATCTAGATCAAAACGTCTGTGCCCCCGAGGGTCGGCGCCAACTCCGGCAAGATACTGCCAGTTTCCCCAATTAGAGGCGACGTCGTAGTCAACAAGCTGTTGCTCCATATACGCAGCACCATAGCGCCAGTCTAAATTTAACTCATGAACAAAGCAGCTGGCGACCAGCTGTCGGCCGCGATTTGACATATAGCCAGTGGCATTTAACTGTTTCATGCAGGCATTGACGATTGGGTAGGGGGTATTTCCCTGACACCATTTCTGGAATCGCTCCGCATAAAAGCTGGTTGTCGGGTTGTTGTTTTTAATGCCATTAAACTTAAAAATATTTGCTTTGTGGCTCTGTGCATACCATTGAAAATACTCTCGCCACAAAAGCTCAAAATAAATCCAATAGGTTGAGTCATTGGCGTCTACTGCAGATTCATACTGATGCAGGTCGCAAATAATCTGTCGGGCAGAAATACTGCCATTACTCAGCCAGGGTGAAAACTTGGTCGAGAAATTCACTCCGTTACAATGTTCATCAAGTCCGTTGCGAGTTTCTTTATAAGTGCTCGCACTTTTACCTTGAAAGTAGTTTTGTAAATGTTGTCTGCCGGCCTGAGAACCACCTTTAAATAATTGATCGTCGCCAAGTTGAGAATAGAGAGTGTACTCTTTCCAGGCGGCTTGCCAATCTTTCTTAGGGATTAAACAGCTGGTTGGTAGCTGAGGTGGTTTTTCCAACGGTGCTCTTACAACAATATCTGAGACCATACGACGAAACTTAGAGAAACTGTCCGGTAGCTTATCCATGGCAAATGGCAGTTCTGATCTATCAAATAAGGTGTGAGTGTCCCTCTGGTTAAACTGGATCATGGCGTAACGTTTGCGCAGAGTATTCCAGGTTTTTTGCTCATACTCTCCAGCATTGTGGCTGCGGTAAATATGGGAAATATTATATTGGGTGATATATTCGGGAATGGCGTCCGCAGGGGATTTAAATTCGATTATCAGCGGTTGTCCCTGTTCAGCCAGGGCCTTATCTAAATCGACTAGGCTTTCAAATAAAAACTGCTGGCGGATTGGTGATAACTTGCCGGGTGCCTTGTGGTCGTGAAAAGTAGATGTTGGGGCAACACAATAAATACAAATAAGTGTGTCGACTTCTGCTGCTGCTTTATTGAGGGCTGGGTTGTCGTCAATGCGCAGGTCATTGGTAAACCAAAATAGTCCCGTTTTTCTGATTCCATCCAATTGCATGATCAATACTCCCTGATGTGATTCAACCCTGTAAGTACGCCGAATATGCTATTTTGGATTGACTGTCAGCTCAGTTGGGCGTTTAGCTGGCAATCCAATCAAGTGTCTACCTCGTAAGAATAATTACAATAATTTCAGCGTTAAAGATAATGAATACACACAGCCCGGGACAGACTGCTTCCGGAATAATACGAGTATTGGGATTTGCTGGTTTGATCCCTTTTTTACTGCCAGTTCTGTTAATGATTCAAGGGGTATTGTCGGCCAAAGGGTTTCAGAGTGCGTCGCTGTTTGGTCTCTATGCACCCTATGTGTTTATTACTTACAGCGCGATTATTCTCAGCTTTTTATGCGGCGCGCTGTGGGGCAAAGCTGTCTCCGGAGATTGCCGTCAGTCAGCCAATGCAGTGTTGATATTCAGTAACCTGATTGCCCTCAGCGCCTGGAGCTGCACCCTGCTTATTTATTTGGCACCGATTATGTCGATCTTTGCGGTGTCAATGTTGCTGGCCGGGTTTTTAGCGGTGCTGTTCTGCGAACGTGAGTTTGAGCAGATAAGAAATCAGCGCAACAGCGAAGAAGATTACCGGGACTCCAGCTATTGGAAAATGCGTCTGCAACTGACCGCGCTTGTTTCTCTGCTGCACCTGGTGGTGATCTACCTAATGATTCAGGAGTTCTAATCTGTGACTGAGCTGATTATTTTTTACGATGGCGGCTGTCCACTCTGTGTTTCAGAGATGCGTCATCTATCCAGACTTGATGCAGAGGCTAAGATCAGTCTGGAAAATATCTACGCCGATGACTTTAGTGAGCGTTTTCCCCATATAGATCAGCAGCGCGCCGATCGCATACTTCACGGCCAACTCGCCTCTGGTGAAGTGATCTATGCGCTGGATGTGACCTACACTGCCTGGGCCCTGGTGGGCAAGCGTCACTGGGTAGCAATATTGCGTTGGCCGATCGTCAAGCAGATTGCTGATTATAGCTATCTGTTTTTTGCTAAATATCGCTCGACGATTTCCAGGCTGCTGACCGGTAGCGAGCGCTGTGAAATGTGTGTGATCAACAGAGACCAGTCATGATATCCACAGAAAAAACCAATGCACTGGTTCTCGGCGCTAGCGGCGGTTTGGCCCAGGCTCTAATCGCGCAATTTTTAGCCGATAAAGCTATCGATACTGTTATCGCGGTAAGCAGTAAGCCCGCCCCTGAATCTGTGCAGGCTGAAAGTGCGCTGCTGTGGATCCAGACGGAGTATGCAGAGCCAGCTATGGCTGAGGTGGTCGAGCAACTGCAAGACTACAGTGGCAGCATAAGCAGGGTCTGTATCTGTCATGGTCTGTTGCATACGGACAGTCTCTGGCCTGAAAAGCGTCTTGAAGATATTAAGCCGGAAGCCTTACATGAAATTTTCCAAGCCAATGCCGTGGTTCCCGCGCTGTGGTTAAAGCTTTTGCATCGGGTTTTAAAAGGTAAGCAGCCGGCAATAGTGGCGGCGCTGAGTGCCAGGGTCGGGAGTATTAGTGATAATCGTCTCGGTGGCTGGTATGCCTATCGCAGTTCGAAATCTGCGCTGAATATGCTGTTGAAAA
>JABBBF010000190.1:0-3055 GCA_018607545.1 SAR92 clade bacterium
TCCAAATTGCGGCCATATTTATAGATTCATGAAATGAGCCCTGATTAACGGCGCCATCTCCAAAAAAGCAAAGACTTACCTGATCAGTCGATTTCACGTGAGCACTTAGTCCCGCCCCAGTTGCCAGAGGTATACCACCGCCGACAATAGCGGATTCGCCAACCACACCCACAGTTGAGTCGGCAAAGTGCATGGAGCCACCTCGGCCTTTACATATGCCTGTCTCTTTACCTAATAGCTCTGCCATCAGTGCTTTTAAGCTTGCCCCTTTGCCTATAGGGTGGGCATGCGAGCGGTGTGTGCCGGTGATATAGTCATCATCTCTCAGCGCTATACAGGCACCGACTACTGCGGCTTCTTGTCCAATGCTCGAATGGCAATATCCAGGAACTTTCCCTGCTTCCCAGAGAATTTCGACTTCTTCTTCAAAGCAGCGTATGCGTTTCATTCGGCGATACATCTCGAGATTTTGGTTGTGTGATGGCACTTTTAATATCCTTTTAAATGTTAGTAACTGGTTGATGCTCTAATTAATACTTGCCTCTTCCGGGCTAGGTGTGGGATCAGGTGCTGCTATAAAATCACTATCAACCAAATACTCCAGATAGGTCTTAATCAAATCCCGATCGACCACCGCACAATCAACCTTTTGTTTAAACAGCGTATCGAGCATGGGTAAGTAGCCATCATCAAAGGTAAATTGTTCTGAGAAACAGCTCTCTTCCTCACTGGGTTGATCATCCAAATAAAGCCCCGCAAGGGTTTGAAATTCCGTTGAGTCAGGATTTTTAGCGCGGTGATCTTTAAGTTTTATTTGCCACTGACTGAGTGAGACAACCTCAAGGCTGTAGCCAAACTCTTCCAGGGCGGCAATAAGTTCACCCCACTGCATAGGTCTTGGGCTGACGATATCAAAGCTCTGGTTAACCGATTTCGACTGTTTAAACAGGGTGACTATGGCTCTACTAACAAAGTCGACTGGGGTTAGGGAGGGGGAGCATATTTCTGCCAGACCATCGCTATTCGGTATACAGTTAAGTGCGATACAGCCTTTTATTAACAGGCAGATACGGTCTTTGTTATTTGAGATGCCCTGTTCATCGCCGCTGACCATACCTAGTCGGTATATAGAGACTGGGATGCCTCTGCGATTGCCGAGCTGAACCATTTTTTCTGCAGCATATTTACTCAGGGGATAACCAAATTCTTTGCCATTGGCCAGCCGTTTAAAGTCGTCTGGGCTGACATCGTCGTTGTTAAGGATGGAAATATGCCGCACTGACTTGATCTTGTGGATGGTGGCAAGACGCAATACTTCGCGGGTGCCTCCGACATTGGCGGCTTTTAATATATCGTAGGGATAGACATGATTAACCCAGGCACCATTGTGAAAGATGATATCGACGCTTTTGGAGAGATAGTCAAAAGCAGCGTTGCTAAGGCCGAATTGCTGTTCCGAAAGGTCGCCGAGAACTGGCACTATACGGTTGCTAAAGCCGCTTCTGTAGAGTCTATAGTGGGTTAGTTTTTCTCTGATGCGGGCGCGAGCCTGAACTGGAGAGTCGGCTCTAATAAGGCAATAAATTCGCGCTTTAGTCTGCTCGAGAAGTTCTTTGAGCAGAAATGTGCCGACAAATCCGGTACAGCCGGTTAAGAATATACCGCTTGGGTTTCTTAGATCAGCCCAGGGTTGTGCACCTATATTGATACTGCTATCCAACGCAATTTCGCTATCCAGTTTTATCATCTTGGCAGATTTCTTTGCACTTTCCATTAATTGAGTCAGGCGGGAAATAGTGCGCTGCTCGAAGAGGTCTTTAACGCTTATATCTAGGTTGTTTTTAGCGCACAGTGAAATAACTCGCATCACCGATATGGAGTTGCCGCCAAGATCAAAGAAGTCATGGTCGACGCTGATATTCTTTGCTGGCAGGGCAAGTACATTAGCCCATATAGCTGCCAGCTGTTTCTCTGTGGGTGTACTTGCGGAAACAAAATCATTTGATTCGAACAGGTAGGTGCTTGGGACAGGCAGAACTTTGCGATCAATTTTTCCGTTGTCGTTGATCGGTAGTTTATCCAGCGGAATAAAGATCGAGGGAATCATATAGCTTGGCAGTATGGATTTTAAGTCACCGCGCAGCTGCTCAATGTTTATGCTGTTGCCCTGCTGTGCGATGACATAGGCGGCTAGAAAGTGATTGCTGCCGCTTTTATCGCGGCTGTGGGCAATCACAACAGCTTCGCTAATATAGGGTAGGGCATCAATATGGGTTTCAATTTCGCCTATCTCTATACGGAAGCCTCGAATTTTTATTTGGTTATCGATGCGCCCACAAAAATCGATACTGCCGTTTTCTTGATAGCGGGCAAGATCACCACTCTTGTAAAGTCGCTGCCCGGGTTCTTGGCTAAATGGGTCGGGTATAAATTTTTCAGCAGTGAGTGCAGGTCTGTGCATATAGTTGCGCGCTAAACCATCACCGCCGATATGCAGTTCACCGATAACCCCTACAGGTACAGGTTTACACTGGCTATCGAGGATATAAGTGGTGGTATTACTTATCGGTCGGCCTATGGGAACTGCCTTGAGGTTTTCGACGTTTTTTTTGTCAATCACTTCAAATGTCGTAAATGTGGTGTTCTCTGTGGGCCCATAGACGTTAATAAACAGGGTCTCCGGGCAGTGTTTTTGAGCGCACTTAATATGTTCAGCGGAAAGTGTTTCACCGCCGGTTATAACAAGTGGTACTTTTTGCATTGTGCTGGGTTGTTCGTCGACCAGCATATGGAATAGTGAGGTGGTTAAGAACAGGGTGTCTATATTCTCTTCGCGAATAATGTTTTCTATTCCCTTCGGCGACAGTGTTGGCTCTGGGTAGATAACTAATTTGGCACCATTGAGCAGCGCAGCCCAAATCTCAAAGGTTGCGGCGTCAAAGGAAATAGAGGATGCGTGGAGTATGTTTTTTATTGGGTGCAACTGAAGATAGCTGTTGTTTTTAGTTAGTCTGGATACAGCTTTATGGGGTATTGCCACGCCTTTTGGCTGGCC